>JAFGTH010000214.1 GCA_016934225.1 Lentisphaerota bacterium
CCTGTAGCAAGGTCACGACCGTAGCAACGCGCACATATCCCGCGCTTTGCCTCACAAGTAAGAACGCTCCGAATCTTCAACTGTTGAATACCAACGTTGGCAATTCGTTCGCATTCCTCCTCACCGATTTCATCGCCGGCGCGCACTATTACTTCGCCCGTCAACGGATCTTTGACATCGTATAACGCTGTCCTGCCGAGAATTCGCGAATTCAGTGATACAAGTTCTTCGTCGCCGTCGGTAATGCCGGCTACTTCTATGCCGTTGACCGTGTTGCAATCCTGTTCAACAACAATCACATCCTGCGATACGTCCACCAATTTTCGGGTCAGGTATCCTGCATCGGCAGTCTTGAGAGCCGTATCTGCAAGGCCCTTGCGGGCGCCATGCGTACTGATGAAATATTCCAGAACGCTTAAACCTTCACGGAAATTCGATATGATCGGACGTTCAATAATCTCCCCGGACGGTTTGGCCATCAAACCGCGCATTCCCGCAAGCTGCCTGATCTGTTGCCTGCTGCCTCGGGCTTTCGAGTCAACCATCATGAAAACCGGATTTGTTTCATCGCTGTTTGCATTCTCTTCGATTGCTCTGTACATCGCATTCGAGATTTCGTCCGTCGTATGCGTCCAGATATCAACGATTTTGTTGTATCGTTCGCCGTCGGTAATAACTCCTTGTCTGTACTGATTATCAACTTCCTCAACCTGTTTCCGCGCATCTTCAACTATTTTCGCTTTCTCCGGCGGTATGATCATGTCTTCCATGCCGATTGAAACGCCGGCAAGCGTTGCATGCTCAAAGCCCAACTGCTTGAGATCATCAAGCGCCTTAACTACACGATCATGACCAGCCATCTTGTGGCAATACCAAATCAATGAACTGAGCAAACCCTTGTCCACAAGCCGATTTACAAACCCCAGTGATTCCGGCCATATTTCATTGAAGAAAACTCGCCCAACCGTTGTCTCAAATGTTTTGGAATCACGAACGCCAAACACCGTTTCTCTCTGATAGTCCGGGTTTTTGAAACGAATCCGCTGTTGTATCTTCAGCGCGCCTTCTTGATAGCCCAACCGAACCTCATTGATATCGGACAGAACCGGCAAATGCTCAATAACATCCTCTTTGCCGTTCTTGTTCAAAAAGCTGCGCATTCGCTCGTGCTGACTAAGCGATGTCAGATAATAAATGCCTAAAGCAATATCCTGAGTCGGCGTCATGACAGACCGACCGCTTGACGGCGAGAAAATGCTGTTCGTAGACATCATGAGCAATCTGGATTCCATTTGCGCTTCTATTGAAAGCGGCACATGAACCGCCATCTGATCGCCATCGAAGTCAGCGTTAAACGCTGTGCAAACGAGGGGATGAATGCGGATTGCCTCGCCTTCCACCAGAATCGGTTCAAATGACTGTATGCTTAACCTGTGCAATGTCGGAGCGCGGTTCAACATCACGGTCTTGCCCTTTGTAACTTCCTCAAGAATATCCCAAACTTCATCCGCTTGACGCTCAATCAGTTTTTTCGCGCTTCGAACGGTATGTACCACGCCGAGATCCTTCAATCTTCTGATTATAAAAGGCTCAAACAACACAAGAGCCATCTTTTTAGGCAAACCGCATTGGTGCAGCTTTAACTCCGGGCCGATAACTATTACCGATCTTCCCGAATAGTCCACCCGTTTGCCCAAAAGGTTCTGACGGAAACGACCGCCTTTGCCCCGCAACATGTCACTGAGTGATTTCAACGGCCGATTGCCGGCGCCGGTAACAGGACGGCCGTGCCGGCCATTGTCAAATACCGCATCTACAGCTTCCTGTAACATTCGCTTCTCGTTTCGTATAATGACATCGGGCGTTTTCAGTTGCTGCAGGTTTTTCAATCGGTTGTTGCGGTTAATTACCCTGCGATATAAATCGTTCAGATCGGAGGTGGCAAATCGTCCGCCTTCAAGCGGAACCAGCGGCCTAAGTTCCGGAGGAATAACAGGAAGCACATCAAGAATCATCCATTCCGGACGCGTTTCACTGCTTCTAAATCCTTCCGTCACCTTCATTCGCTTTGACAGCTTCTTGCGGGTCTGCTTGCTCTTCGTTTTCTCCATCTGCTCTTCGAGTTCGATCATCTGTTGATCCAAATCTATCAGCTTCATCGCGTCTCGTACGGCCTCAGCGCCCATTTTGGCATTGAAACTGTCACCATATTTTTCCACGGCCTCGCAATATTCTATCTCGCTTAAGAGCTGCTTATGCTTCAATGGCGTATCACCAGGATCAATCACAAGATAATCCTCGTAGTACAATACCCGTTCGAGACTGGCAGCGGTCATGTCCAGAACCAGGCCTATACGACTCGGTGTGCACTTGAAAAACCATATATGCGACACCGGAACCGCCAGCTCAATATGTCCCATTCTTTCGCGACGCACTCGTGAAACCGTTACTTCCACGCCGCACCTATCGCAGATCACACCTTTATGTTTTATGCGTTTGTACTTGCCGCAACCGCATTCCCAATCCCTGGTCGGGCCGAAGATGCGCTCACAGAACAATCCACCGCGTTCCGGTTTGTAGGTGCGGTAGTTAATGGTTTCCGGATTTTTGACTTCACCATGACTCCATGATCGAATTGTTTCAGGAGAAGACAGAGTTATCCCGAAAGAGTTGAAATGATCGAACTCCGACAAACTCATCGTGTCTCTGGTTGCATATTGATTCAATTCCGGCCCTCCCGGCGCTGGTGTTTACAACGCGCGCTTCGTCTTTTCGCCCTTCGGCTGCATGTGCAGACAAAGCCCTTTGAGTTCATTGATTAAAACGCTGAACGATTCCGGCGTCCCGGCGTCCAACGTATTTTCGCCCTTAACAATCGACTCATATATTCTCGTGCGTCCGGCTACGTCATCGCTTTTCACCGTCAACAATTCCTGAAGTGCATACGCCACGCCATACGCCTCCAACGCCCATACTTCCATTTCGCCCATGCGTTGACCGCCATACTGAGCTTTACCGCCCAAAGGCTGCTGTGTCACAAGCGAATATGGCCCAACCGCTCTCGCGTGAATCTTATCGCTCACTAAATGGTGCAGTTTAAGAATATAAATCTCGCCCACCACTATGCGTTGATCGAAAGGCTCACCCGTGCGCCCATCATAGACCACGCTCTTGCCGTCTTTAGACAAACCGGCATCCACCAGCATGGCCGCTATATTCTGTTCTGATATACCGTCAAAAACCGGAGTGGCCGCTTCCATGCCGAGTACTTTGCAGGCTATGCCAAGATGAGTTTCAAACACCTGGCCCAGATTCATTCGCGAAGGCACTCCCAGAGGATTCAACACAATGTCAACCGGAGTTCCGTCAGGCAGGAACGGCATCTCGCATTCAGGCATAATGCTCGCTACTACTCCCTTGTTTCCGTGTCTCCCGGCAAGCTTGTCGCCAACGGCAAGTTTCTTTTTCGCCGCCACATAAACCCGCACCTGCTTGATAATACCTGAATCTATATCGTCACCACTTTCGATCCGATCCAGCTCACGCTCTTTCTCCAAATCCAATTCATCAAACCTGGGTTTGAAATCATCTATGATCTGATCTATCTTTATCTGTATTGGACTGCTCTCGATCTGGACGTGCTCACTGCGTCCGGCCAATTTTCGCAAGAGCGTTTTTGTAATTTTTCTGTTTGCGGGAATAATGATCTCGCCGGCTTCTGCGTCAACAACATCCAACGGAATCTTTTCGCCTAATAAAATGTTGCTCAACGCTTCAGTTAACTCATCTATCAGCGTCTGCCTTCTCTGCTTTTGCTCTTCCTTAACATTCTTCATCTGGCTGCGTCGCTCGCTGGGCGTTATATCGGCTTTCTTTATTTCCTTATGAGCAGTCACTTTCACATCCATGACAATGCCGTATGTTCCGCTCGGCACCGTAAGCGACGTGTCACGCACTTCTGCTGCCTTTTCGCCGAAAATCGCCCTGAGCAATCGCTCTTCCGGCGCAAGTTCCGTCTCGCTTTTGGGCGTAATTTTGCCGACTAAAATATCGCCCGGACCCACTTCGGCGCCTATGCGAATCACGCCATCCGGCCCAAGATCTTTGAGAGCCTCCTCACCTACGTTCGGAATATCACGCGTAATCTCTTCCGGACCAAGCTTCGTATCACGCGCTCCGACTTCAAACTCCTGTATATGAATGGACGTAAACACATCATCCTTGACAATGCGTTCGCTCAATAAGATCGCGTCCTCAAAATTATACCCGCACCATGGCATAAACGCCACAAGCAGGTTTTTACCCAGCGCTATTTCGCCTTCGCATGTCGCAGGCCCATCCGCCAGGCAGTCACCTTCTTTTACAGCTTGACCGACCTGCACAATGGGTTTCTGATTGAAACATGTGCCCGCATTGGTTCGCCTGAATTTCTGAAGCATATACGTCTGCTGCAGCAAATCGTCTTTCTTCTTCGAATGCACAGTTCCGTCAGACGAAACTATGATTTTGTTCGCAGACACATAAGCCACTTTCCCACGCTTTGTCGCCACAACCGTGACACGCGAATCCCGCGCAAGGCGATCTTCCAATCCGGTGGCGACATATGCCCGCTCCGTTTTCAGGAGCGGAACAGCTTGACGCATCATGTTCGCGCCCATCAATGCTCTGTTGGCATCATCATGCTCCAGAAACGGGATCACACCGGCCGCAACACTGACCACCTGTTTCGGCGATACATCCATATACTCGACCTTTTCTCTGGGCACCTCGAGAGACTCCGCCCGATACCTGACCGATACCATTGGGCGCACGAAGCGATTCTGTTCGTCCAACGGCGCATTCGCCTGCGCTATTATATACTTTTCCTCAACGTCGGCCGAAAGATACTCAACTTCGTTAGTCACGCGTCCCTTGGAAACCTTCCTGTACGGACTCTCTATAAATCCAAACTCATTCACCCGCGCATATATCCCCATGGAAGAAATCAAACCGATGTTCGGCCCTTCCGGTGTTTCTATCGGACAAATCCTTCCATAATGACTGCTATGCACGTCACGAACTTCGAATCCAGCTCGTTCGCGACTGAGTCCGCCAGGGCCCAAAGCGCTTAAACGACGTTTATGCGCAAGCTGCGACAAAGGATTCGTCTGATCCATAAACTGGCTCAACTGACTTCGACCGAAGAAATCATGAACTACAGCAGAAAGAGACTTGGAGTTCACCAACTTTTGCGGAGTAAGCGCGCCTTTGGCAGGATCAAAAAGAGTCATTCGTTCACGTATCAGCCGTTCCGTTCTGGCAAGGCCCACACGACACTGGTTTTCCAATAATTCGCCGACTGTTCTAACTCTTCGGCTTCCCAAATGATCAATGTCGTCAACATTCGATTCGCCTTTTCGGATGCTGATTAAATGCTTAACCGTCTCAACAACATCCAGCTTGTCCAAGACTCGAAGTTTGTCATCAACTTTACCATGCAATTCAAGCTTCTGATTGATCTTATGTCTTCCGACCAATCCAAGGTCATACCGTTTCGAGTCAAAAAACAGACGTCGGAGAAGTTGACGCGCATTCGACGGGGTTGCAGGATCGCCCGGTCGAAGCCTATGATAAATATCCTTTAATGCTTCATCAA
>JAFGTH010000215.1 GCA_016934225.1 Lentisphaerota bacterium
CAGCGACCCGCCTGATGAAACATCCGCCCGATGTGATACAGCATTGTATCGCTCAAATCCGAGCTGACACCTATCCATTTAGGGTTGGTCTGCTCTGCGAAACATTCAGGACAATAGCAGTTGGGACATGCCTGCCGACAGGCATAACATCGGATGCATTTATTCATTTGCTCTGTGAAATAAGCCCAGCGTTCATCCGGCGCCATTGATTCAAAGGATTCTGTGCTGCTAAATGGATGGGCAGATATCTCTCTGCGCTCGCCTTCTATCTGAAAATCGGCGTCCTTCGCTACAGGTGTTCTACATTCCAAACACGATTGCATGATTTTAGCCGAGTCTTTACTCACTATGCCGCTACAGGGCATACCGATCACTACAAGTTTGTCTCTTGGAACCTGATGTTCCTTGACCAACAACGATATTGATAACGAATCGCATCCTTTCACAACTATTCCGACTTTCGGCGGTTCCGGCGCCGGCTTGCCCGGTTTTATCGGCTGGCGCGCAAAAATCCCGGGCAAATACACCGCAAGATTGTTCGAACATGTGTTGTTCCATACAAGTCGTTCAACATCGTCAACCATGGTAATGACACAAGGCCGAGCGCGGCCGTTGAGCGTACCGGTTTCATATGCCAAAAGTTGATCTATTCTGGAATCGGCAAACAATTGTCGGGCCAATTCCTTAAGTTTCGTTTCAACTTCACTCATTGTGGTTACCTGACAATAAACTTTAGATCCCGTTTGCCTTCTTTTACCAATTTGTTGTTCGGACCGAGTTGCCGCACATCGTCGGTGATTTGAGAAATCAGGGCAGCGAAACGAGGCCCTTCCGCTGCCGAGACCCAGGAAAACTGAACACGCCCAGACTCAAATCCGAGATATTCGAGGTATCGTTTTAACAACGCAAACTTGCGCCGCGCAACCAAGTTGCCGCTGATATAATGACAATCGCCCGGATGACATCCCGACACAAGCACTCCGTCGGCTCCGGTTTGCAAGGCCTTCAGAATGTACAAAGGATTGACGCGACCCGAGCAAGGAACACGCACAATCCTTACATTCGGCGGATATTGGAGTCTGCCAATTCCCGCCAAATCCGCGCCGGCGTATGAACACCAGTTGCAAAGAAAGGCAACTATCTTCGGATTCCAGTCTTTGCCTTTTGCAAGTTCAGTCATTTACAAACTTTCATTTTGATGGAATATAAGTTTATCATCATGTCGCACATTTCCAATCTCATCTTCAGCCATTCTGTTATTCTGTAAAAAGCTTTCCGGATTCCTGACAGAATCACAGAATTGATAGTCTGTTAAATATTGTCTATCACGTTCAGCATTTGTGCATCTCGAAACCCGCGCAAGTCTATTGCGGCAGTCCGACATGTGGCTGCGCAGGCGCCGCAGCCTTTGCAAAGACCTTGATTGACAACGGCAACTCGACGAACCGGATCCAATTCTATAGCGTTGTACGCACAAACCTCAACGCAAGCGCCACAACCGCTGCACCGATCTTCAATAACATATGATATCTTTCCTTCTGCCTCTATTTGGTCTTTTGCTAAAATCGTTACAGCTCGTCCTGCCGCGGCTAATGCCTGCGCAATAGACTCGGAAGCGTTCTTGGGATAATGCGCCAAACCACAAACATATATTCCTTCCGTTGCAAAATCAACCGGTCGTAATTTGGCGTGAGCTTCCAAAAAGAATCCATCTTCCATTAACGGTATTTTGAACATGGACGCCAATTCCGTTGCGTCGGTATTGGGATCTATTCGACTTGACAGCACCAGCAAATCGGCGGAGATCACAAGTTCATCACCCAACAATTTGTCGTTTACCGTAACTTTAAGCTGCCGACCCACCCTCCGAACGGTCGGTTTTGAATCAATGTCAAACCTTGCAAACAATGTTCCGGCTTCCCGTGCGCGCTTGTATTCAAGCTCGTGGAACCCATACGCCCTGATATCCCTGTACAGTATGAACACTTCCGTATCCGGCCTTAACGCCTTGATTCTCAAGGCATTCCGCAGCGCCTGTACACAACAGACTTTGCTGCAGTACATATGTTCAGGCTCTCTGGAGCCAACACACTGAATCATAACAACAGTTTTGGGAGGACGGAACCGTGAGGACTTGAATTTCTGTTCCAACTCCAGTTGGGTCAAAATGTTCTTATTCCTGCCGTACCCGTATTCGCTCGGAACACTTTCGTTACCGCCAATTGCAATAACCGCCACACCGTGCGCGATTTTATCGGTGACGGTTTTCTTTCCCACGCGTGTTTCAACTACGGTCTCGTAATTACCGAGAAATCCGGCGACATGTTTGATAAACGATTTTGTTCTAACTTTTATTCTGCCGTTTCCTCGAACTCTGGCAATTAAATCACGCAGAAACGCCTGAAGATCTTGTCCATCGGAATCACGCGTAAGTTTCGCCAGGTTGCCACCCAACGTTGAAGTCTTCTCAACAAGATCAACTTCAAAGCCCTGCTCCGCTATTGCCAAAGCCGCCGTCATCCCGGCCAATCCTCCTCCCAAAACCAATGCGCGATGATTAACATCCAACATGATCGGTGTCAGCGGTTTGGCTCCGCGCACTTTTGCGACGGCCATTCTCACCAGATCCTTAGCCTTGGATGTAGCGGCATCCTTGTCGTTCATATGCACCCAGGAACATTGATCTCTGATATTCGCCATTTCGAACAGATGCGGATTCAGACCCGCCTCCCTAACGGTCTCCTGAAACAACGATTCATGAGTTCTTGGCGAACAGGACGCGACGACAACACGATTTAATTTATGTTCGTGTATGAGATTGCGAATGCGATCCTGGGTGTCCTGCGAACATGTGTACACGTTATCCTCAACGTACGTTACATTTCTGAGCGTACGCGCGTACTCGACAACAGACGGCACATTGACTATGCCGCCGATATTGATGCCGCAATGGCACACGAATACTCCTATTCGCGGGCCGATGTATGAAACGTCCGTTTCCGGCGGATAAATTTTCTTCTTAGTCAACGTGCCGCGCACAGAATTGCCTAACAACATACCGGCACGCGCAGATGCCGCGCTGGCCTGAAGCACTGTCTCGGGAATATCTTTCGGTCCGGAGCCAACACCGCATACGTAGATTCCGTCAGCGGTTGTATCAATCGGCCTGAGGTTGTCCGTGCGCAGAAATCCATAAGAATTACATTCAATTCCTAATCGTTCGGCAAGCTTCGCAAGATCGTCATTCGGCTCCAAGCCAACCGATAAAACGCACAAATCAAACCTATCCTGGGTAAATACGCCGTTTTCACTCTCATAACTCACGACAATGCTTCCGGATGACGATTCTTCTTCCACAGAATATACGCGTGAGCGCTTGAAAAGAACGCCGTATTCATTCTTCGCTCGCTCTACATACTTATCGAAGTCTTTGCCATGCGCGCGCATGTCCATGTAATAAATAGCGGATTCGACTTTTGCGTCATGCTCCTTGGCTATTACAGCTTCTTTTACGGCATACATACAACAGACCGATGAACAATATTCGTTGCCGCATTTTTTGTCCCGCGACCCAACGCATTGAATGAATGCCAGTTTGTGTATCGGTTGCTTGTCGGACGGACGCATAATGTGTCCGCTGTACGGACCGGAAGACGACAGCATGCGCTCGAACTCCATACTTGAAACTATATTTTGAGATCGCGAGTATCCAAAATCAAATTTCCGTGACGCATCAAATTCCTTGAAGCCGGGCGCCAACACTATCGCGCCCACGTTCAAATCAACAACATCATCCGCGCGATTGTGCTCAATCGCGCCGGCCTTGCATGCTTCCACACATTGCATACATTCGGAACATCCACCGCATGAGAGACAACGCATGGATTCCGCCACAGCGTCTTCTTCGGACAACACATGCTCCACTTCGCAAAACGACTTGACTCGCTCGTGAGCGGCAACTGCATCGGCCACAACGCGCCGGCTTTCCCCGACAAAATCGGGATCTTTATAATGACGAGGCTCGTTTGCCGGTCTGTTGTTCTTCGGCAACAGCTCTCCGGATAAAACCGAATGAATTTCCAATGCCGCGTTCTTGCCCGCCGCTATTGAATCTATCACCGTGCTTGGACCGACGACGGCATCGCCACATGCAAAAACGCCTGCAATATTGGTAGATGAAGATTCAGGTTGCGTCTCGATCGAACCCCACTTTGTGCTATGCAATCTGGACGAGAACGAGAGATCGGAAGTCTGGCTTATGGCCGGGATA
>JAFGTH010000216.1 GCA_016934225.1 Lentisphaerota bacterium
AACTTTATCGCGCCAGTTCTCTTCGTTGAAAAATTCCGACGATTTCAGTGACTCGACGATCACCGCTCCGAAATGACGAAACGACTTACGCGCAATCGTTGCAGCCTCGCGAGGATCGTTGGTTATCTTGCTTTGCAGAATGTTGCGAATTGCAATTCGTCGTCTAGCTGTATTGATCGTATACCAGAAGTCGGCGAATATGTGTGCGATACGAATAGAAGTGGATATGGAAACCGAGTCCAGAAGGAATAGCCCCATGCGCATTGTAATATACTCGATAAGATATCTTATCTTGCGCATTGTTCAGTAAAGCTGATTGGGCTGGAAACTGTTCCTTAAACCAAAAGGCGAGGTCAGTGCCGCAGCTATGCTGATTGATTTGTGTCGAATCGGCGAATAAAATTTCAATTCATCAACCGGCATCATATTAATTTCTCTATACATATCCGCAAAATTCAATTCGTTATTGTGCTTTCGCTTCTTTATGCGGTTAGACGCCTTTTTCTTTCAGAAAAGACACAAGTTCGCCCACCGTGCGAACGGTAGCCAGTTCTTCGGCTTCGAACTCTATTCCAAACTCTTGTTGAATATCGTAGATGAGATCGAGAATGCTAAGCGAATCAAAGCCCAGCGATTGTATGGAAGAATCATCGCCTATGTTATCCCAGTCGGCGCTTTCCTGAGACGATTGTTTCATAACGTTTTTCAGTTGGGAGATAATCTCGTCATGTGTCATTATTTTGTCCTCGCCATCTTGGAATTTCCATAATCAATCGTGCCATTTGCGTATTACCAACACAGCATTAGTGCCGCCGAATCCGAAACTGTTCTTCAGTGCATATGAGGCATTTGTTTCGGTGGGCGTATTTCCAACAAGACAAAGATGACAGTTTGGGTCCCGATTTTCAAGGTTGAGATTTGGAGGGAGAATATTTTTTTGCAGGCAAAGAATCGTTATTATAGTCTCCATTGCGCCTGATGCTCCAAGGAGATGTCCGAAATATGATTTTAACGCTGAAACAGGTGTGTCATCAGCGCTGGATCCTAAAGCGTTCAGGATTGACGCGCTTTCGCACTCATCGTTGGCTCTTGTTGCCGTGCCGTGAGCGTTTACGAATCCTATTTCCGCAGCGCTTATTTCGGCGGAGGAAAGCGCGTTGCGAATAGCATTGGCTTGCCCTTCCGGACTGGGCCGTGTGATGTGTTCAGCGTCGGAAGATGCGCCGTATCCGACAATTTCGCCGAGGATTGTCGCTTTACGCGATTGCGCGCTTTCCAACGATTCCAGCAGAAGAGCGGCGGATCCTTCGCCGAGTACGCACCCGTCTCTATCGTCGGCAAAAGGACGACATGCTTTGAGCGGATCCGGATTTTTTGACATGACGCCGAGGTTGTTCCAGCTCGCATACGAAGCCGGCTCAAAGATGGCATCTGAACCTCCGCAGAGCACAATGTTCTCATAACCGTCGGCAATCATGCGGAAGGATTCGCCGATTGCCACTGTGGAAGACGCACACGCGCATGTAATCATATAATTTGTGCCGGTTAGTCGAAATTTCATTGAGACTTGTGCTGAAGTAGCGTTGGCCATGCAACGTGGCACTGTGGTGGGGCGCATACCCCTGACTTTTTTTTCGAAGAAGCAGTTATAAGCATGAAAAAGACTATGTGCCGAACCGACACCGGTGCCGATAATAGTCGCTATTCTCTGTGGGTTATAGTCTGGTCCATCGCCGATGAGTCCGGCGTGTTTGAGAGCCTGTTCGCAGGATACAATGGCCATTTCGACAGTGCGGTCATATCGCTTGAATTTGATATCGGCAAGGCGTTGTGCGAGTTTGTCATTATCCACTTCGGCGCCGATTCGGGTAGAGTATTCGGTTGTATCAAAGCAGGTCAGATTTTTGATACCGGTTTTGCCCGCCATTATTTCGGTCCAAATGTCGGACACGTTCATTCCGAGCGCCGTAACGGCGCCGAATCCGGTAACTACCACCCGTTTTTTTTCATTCATTTTAAATCCTTGGTCCGCCTTAAGCCTGCATTTGAAGTCCGCCATCAACATGCAAAACCTGACCGGTTACATATGCAGATTTGTCTGATAGCAAAAATAGTATAACCGATGCAATCTCATTGACATCGGCAAATCGTCCCATTGGGATGTTTATAGATGCGCGCATATCTTCGGTAAGAACCGCAGTCATATCTGTGTCGGCGAAACCGGGTGAGACTGCGTTGACTCTAATGCCGAACCGAGCGGCCTCAAACGCCAGAGTTTTGGTGAGGCTTACAAGGCCCGCTTTGCTTGCTGCGTAGTCAGCGCTCATCCATTTGCCCGGCCCGTGAGCGGCGATAGACGCCACGTTGACTATGCCTCGGACGGATCGCTTGTTGGATTGTGAGCGCATTATGGCATACGCTTCGCGGGACGCAATAACGGCAGCCTCCAGGTTGCATGCAAATGTATGCCGCCATTTTTCAATTGTCATACTCCTAAATGCTGCCGCTGTTCCTGCGCCTGCATTGTTTACCAGGCCGTCTATGTGACCGGCCTGTTCGGCAAATGATTTGACTGAACTTGCCGCACATTCAGGTTGCGCAAAATCGCCGCTGATCGGAATAGGTTTGAGTTCGGCCCATGACAACTTTTCGCAGATGGCTTGCACCTTATCCAAGGTGCGGCCGTGGATTCCGACTTGTGCGCCCGCTGCGCATAGCATTTTGGCGGTTGCCAGGCCGATGCCTCTTGTGGATCCGGTTACCAGAATGGCTGTATCTTTAAAATTGTTCACAAGTGGTCTGATTCCAAAGAATATTTATAACTCGTGTGTTTGCAAGGCGATCGGGGTTGGCCGATCATATATCTAAGCGTAATAATACCCTATGTTTGACCGGCGCATTATGTTCCGAGAATCCTGCTGCCTTCATCAAGGAAGATGCCTTGGAGATTCATTCTAAGAGATTCCGGGTTCGTTGCGAATTGCATGCCTTCTTTTTCGGTGATAGATCCGTTTTTTATGTGGTTGTAGATTGATTGATTAAATGTTTGCATGCCGTCTTCGCGCCCTGTCTCGATTGCAGCGGCAAGAACATCGAGCTGATTCTTTTCGAGCAACTTGCGGACTGTAGACGTATTAATCATTATCTCAACCGCCGGGATTACACTTCCTTGAGTGTCCGGGATGAGCCTTTGGCAGATTACAGCGTACAAGTTGCCTGCCAACCCGAGCCGGATCTGATCCTGTTCTTCGGCGGGAAATACGTCCAACATTCGGGGCACAGCCAGATCGGCCGTACCTGCGTGAAGAGTGGAAAGGACGAGATGACCGGTCTCCGCCGCCAGTAAAGCGGTTCTGATGCTGGTCTGATCGCGCATTTCACCTATTAGTATGACATCTGGATCCTGTCGCATAAGATGTTTTAGAGCATTCTGGAACGTCAGGGTGTCAAGTCCGACTTCACGCTGAGTTATGACTGATTGATCGTCATTGAACATATACTCAATAGGGTCCTCGACCGTGATAATTCTTTTCTTTCTGGTTCTGTTGATTTCCCCGATTATGGCTGCCAGTGTTGTGGATTTGCCGCTGCCGGTGGTTCCGGACATGAGAATAATTCCGCGTTCAACCTGCGCCAGTTTGGCGAGCTGTGGCGGAACTCGCAATTGCTCAAAGGTTGGAATATCGGCTTTAACATAACGCATAGCTATGGTTGGAACACCTTGAGACTGGAAAATGTTGACGCGGAATCTGCCTACTTCTTCTTCCTGCAGAGAAAAATCGGTTTCATGTTCGGCCTCGTAGGAACGCTGTTGGTATGGAGGCAGAATGTTCTTTACCACTTCTTTCAAATATTCCGCATCAACAGATTCGAAACCGCTATTGGTCAACATTCCGTGCAAACGGAAAATTGGTTCATGATTTGCCTTGATATGGACATCGGATGCATCAAGCTCAACGGCTTTCGCAAGCAGGTCTTTTAATACGGACATTGTATGATCCTTTCTATCTTAGTCTGGCCATCATGCCTATGCCAGCCATCAGAAACACTATATTCGACAACCATGCTCCAAGCCAAGGCTGGATAATTCCGGTTTTGCCTAGAAAAACGCCTACTTGTGTCAAGGCATAAAAACCGAAGAAAAAAACGAATGCCAAAATCATGCCGGTCAAAATGCTCTCGCGTCCGGTTTTGGCCCCTGCCGGTATTCCGAATAGCGCGACGATGAAGCATGCCCATGGCATGGCCATTCTCAGATGTAGGTCTGTTTTTTTGTTGGACATTGCCTTGTCGGAAAGGTCCGGATGAGATTTCAGGTATTGAGCCATCTCTATGGAAGATAGAAATTCCCATGGTTTGGCCGTAGCGACAAAATCCATTGGAGTCTCCGATAGAAAAGGCATTTCTTTGCCCAGTTTCGAACCGGGCAACATGACGTCGGACGACTCTTTTGGATGATCATTTAGAGTATATTCTTTGATGCTGACGTCATAGAACCACCATTGGCGGTCCAGCCATTCGGCTTTTTGCGCGAACACTTTCATAGCCCTGGTTCCATCCTCCCGTTCCTGTGTGATAAGCACATCGTGCAACACAGTCGGGTTCTTGATGTCGAGCTTTCCTATCTGCCAGTGGCGTCTCCCGGCGCTGTTTGCATATGGATGGTTCGTAAGTATACGGTGTTTGGATAATACGAAATTGTTATGATCAAGTTCCTTTACCAGTTGTTTGGCTTGCGGCGCGAATCCTTCTGTTATAACCGCTGTAATTAAGCTGAATGCAATGCCAACCATGATAAACGGCATCATCAACCTGAACAGACTGACGCCACCGGCGCGCATTGCGGTTAGTTCGTTGTGCCGGGTCAGTTGCCAGAGTGTATAAAGAGTGGCAAGAAGAAGTGCCGAAGGGACGACATATTCCATTGTTGGGGCCAGGAGACAGAGATAATAATGCGCTGCAAGATTGATTGGCACGCGCGCTTTGATGATTTCGGGAAGGTGAAAGAAAAGATCATAAACAAAATGAATTATAACAAACCCGGACAAGCAGAAAAATACCGAGGTCATATATTCGCGCAACAGATATTTGTCTATGAGTTTCATGGCATAATCTACGGATCACTATATCAAATACTGTGGCAAAACTTTCCGTCCTGATGGCTTGACATCATCGGCCGGCTGGGATACTTCATAATTGCTTGTACCGACATCGGAACTAAGTCGTCAAAATTCCGCAAAAAGTCAAGTGCAAACCATAGCGCTTGGGCGGAAGCAGTTTAAACGTTGTTGCGTCGGAACATTGCTGTGTTGACTGTAACGCGGTTCTGGGGTAGCGTGTGCGGATCGTAAAAAACCAATAAGAGGGAGGTTCGAGAGAAATGGCAATCAAAG
>JAFGTH010000217.1 GCA_016934225.1 Lentisphaerota bacterium
AATTTAACAGTCTCTCCACATTGTTTGCGTTCCAGAAGTTCTGAAAAGATTAACGTGTTGTCGTCAACATTGATTGTGCCGTCATCTGCGATTCTATGTCCGTCAATTGATAAAAGGACATCACCATTTTTGAGATGTGTTATTGCGCTACCAAACGGATCAACATAATAAACTACCACTCCGGACATTTGATCTGTCATGAGAAGTTGTTCGCGCATGGCCGGATTTCTGGTATCCATGAATCCAATGCCAAGTTCCGGATAGCCGTGATAAATGCCATCGGCAATATCATCGAGGAAATGACGCAAAACCGGCACTGGAATGCCGTATCCGATATTTTCAGCATTGGAGAGACCCTGGAACGCCAAACCCACGACATGATTATTCAGCATGACCGGCCCGCCGCTGTTCCCTGGATTAACTGCGGCGTCAACCTGTATTACCAAATGGTAATCCACCCCGCTGTGAGTATAGACATTATAGTCCAGTCTTGAGACTACTCCTTTTGTAATGGATAGTTTGGATCCGCCGGCAGGATATCCTATCACAGTTACTGTATCATTCAGCGTCGGCAGTGTATTGGCAAATGTCAATGCTTCAGTATTTTCGTAAAATGAAAGGTCTTCCACGACGAGTGTGGCCAAATCGCAGTCATGCCCGATAAATTCGACAACGGCATCATACATTCGGGCGTCGTCGTTCTTCTGTACCTGCAGAAATTTGGCGTCTGAGACCACATGCGCATTGGTTAGTATTCGTTTTCCGTCTATTATAAATCCGGTGCCTGTAGCGGAGATGGGCCGGCCTCCCTGCCAAGGCATTGTATGATCTTCTCGCTGGAATACAACATGCACTTTTACGACGGCGCTAAACGCGGCATCAAAATTTGAAGTTGCCGGGCAAGCGGCGGCGAACAAAATATACAGGAATGCCACCCATTTTACACTTGATCCGGCTTTAGCAGTTGCCATAAAATTACCTTTTCTAGCTTCAAGGAAACTGTGGTATGGGCATTGCAGAACGAGATTATATGCGTATTAAGCGGCGTGCCACCGTTAATTTCTTACGCACACGTCCATCATTAAAAAATCGGCTGCTTTTCCTGCTTTGGCGACTGTTTCGTCATCAAAAAAGGTAGTTCAGCCATGCGCCAAACTCAATGTCCGCGAAGTCGAAACGTGAAATATCACCGAAATTATCAACCACATAGTAAGCTTTAATATCCAATTGCACGGCCGAAAATGGTACTCGAATGCCTAGAATAGCTTGCCAATAGATGTTTTCCCAGCCTCCGCCGTCTATGGAATCACGCACATATGGTTTCAGGAAACCAAGGCCAACCAACCAACCGCCATCGCGAAAGATAAGATTCAATTGCGGGATAACGACATAATCCACCGTATTACTTGTGCCAGATGGGTTAGGGCTATATTCAGCCATAATTTCCCATGATCCGGAAGCGTCACTGAATTGATACCCTATGCCATACCCAATGTCACCGTTTCCAAACGGCAGGTTATTAATAATAATGCTGTTGGAATGTTGTCTAACGCCAAACGTCACTGCCGATTCGTCCGCCTTTGTCATGCTCGTGATGAACATCAAACCAATGAGCATTAAAGACAACAATTTTATGCTGCGAATCATGTAAAGGATACTATTTCATGTCTCAATCTGTTTGCAAGAGATATGTTTTTAGAAAAAATGATAGTTTTGTTGATGATAGTCATGTCTTGATGATATGGTGCGTCCTGTCGCATGTAGTATTGGGAGCACGAAATGTACGAATCCGTTTCCAACAAACCTGATTTTGCCCGCATGGAAGAAACGATTTTAGGGTTCTGGGCTAGCCGTGATATTTTTAAGAAGTCATTGAACGCACACGGTAATTCGCCGGAATTTGTGTTCTATGATGGGCCTCCATTTGCAACAGGGCTTCCACATTATGGACATCTATTGGCTGGAACCATTAAGGATATCGTGCCCAGGTATCAATCCATGCGCGGTCGCTACGTAGAGCGCCGATTCGGATGGGATTGCCATGGCTTGCCGGTCGAATACGAAGTCGAGCAGGATCTGAACATCAGCGGAAAAACGGAAATTGAAAAGCTTGGCGTTGCGGTCTTTAACGAAAAGTGTAGAAACATTGTACTCAGATATACTGAAGAATGGCGTAAGACCGTTACGAGAATGGGCCGGTGGGTGGATTTTGATCACGACTACAAGACCATGGATCTGTCCTACATGGAGTCAATATGGTGGGTGTTCAAACAACTTTGGGAAAAACAGTTGATCTATGAAGGTCGAAAGATACTACCGTACTGCCCGAGATGTGCGACGCCCCTGTCAAATTTCGAGACTAATCAAGGTTATCAGGATGTGATAGATCCTGCCATAACTGTCCGATTCAAGCTGCGGGACGAACCCAATGCCTTTATTCTCGCATGGACAACCACGCCATGGACATTGCCGTCCAACATGGCATTGGCTGTCGGGGCCGACATTACGTATGCGCGTGTCAAGGAGCGTGACGCGGTGTACTACATGGCAGCCGACAGAGTCTCAGATTACTACAAGAGCGCTGATGCGTACGATGAATTGACCGTATTGAAGGGCTCGGACTTGTCGGGAAGGGAGTATGAAGAACTATTCACATATTTCAGTTCCGAACGAGCGAATGGAGCGTTCCGCATAGTGACTGCGGATTTCGTCAGCACCGAAGACGGGACGGGAGTCGTACACGTGGCGCCCGGATTTGGAGAAGACGATTATAGATTAGGGTTGAATGCCGGCATTCCAACCGTGTGCCCGGTTGATTCCGAGGGGAAATTTCTACCCGAGATAACGGATTACGTTGGACGAGAAGTCAAAGAGACCGATGCCGACATAATCAAACGGCTTAAGGATGAAGGGAAACTTGTTCGCAAAACCACAATCAAACACAGTTACCCGCATTGCTGGCGTTGCGAAACACCATTAATCTACAAAGCAATTACGACGTGGTTCGTGAAGGTGGAGGCTATCAAAGACCGATTGATTGCCGCCAATAAACAAGTACATTGGATTCCTGAACACCTTCAACAAGGCCGGTTCGGAAAATGGATCGAAGGCGCCAGAGATTGGGCGATCTCGCGAAACCGGTATTGGGGCACTCCATTGCCTGTTTGGCAAAGCGAAGACGGAGCCGAGAGTATCTGTGTGGGGTCCATAGAAGAACTTGAAAAATTATCCGGTCGAAAAATCTCTGATCTGCATAAGCATTTTGTTGATATCTTGGAGATTCCGTCTCGAAACGGCGGGCCGCCGTTAAAACGAGTTCCTGAAGTTCTTGACTGCTGGTTCGAAAGTGGCGCAATGCCGTACGCGCAGGCGCATTATCCGTTTGAGAATAAAGCGCATTTTGAGGCACATTTCCCATCTGATTTCATTGCCGAAGGTTTGGATCAGACACGAGGCTGGTTCTACACATTGATGGTGTTATCTGTTGCGCTTTTTGACAAACCAGCATTCCAAAACGTTGTGGTGAACGGATTGGTATTGGCAGAAGACGGCAAGAAAATGAGCAAACGGCTCAAGAACTATCCAGACCCGTCATATATGATCGGTGCATATGGCGCCGATGCTCTGCGGCTATACATGATAAATTCGCCGGTAGTACGGGCGGAAGATCTGCGTTTCTCGGAAGAAGGTGTCAAACACCTGTTGCGGCATATACTTATTCCACTTTGGAATGCATACAGTTTTTTTGTCACATACGCCAACATTGACAACTGGACGGCAAAAGATACGGGAATATCCGAAAGCGATAATGTGCTGGACCGATGGATAAGAAGTTCGCTCGAAAGCTTAATTGCCAGCGTAACGGAGGCTATGGACGTCTATGATTTGCAGCGCTCTGTTCGGCCGTTTATAATTTTTATTGAGGATCTTACTAACTGGTACATACGCAGAAGTCGCCGACGTTTCTGGAAATCTCAGGATGATACTGATAAAATACATGCGTATGAAACACTTCACTATGTTCTCCTCCAGCTTTCGCTGGTTGCGGCGCCCTTTGTTCCTTTCATAAGCGAAAACATATACCGCAATTTACGCACATCCGAAATGCCGGAATCGGTACACCTATGCGATTTTCCCACTGCAGAAAGCAAAAATCGCGACATCAAACTTGAAGAGACTATGCACAACATAATGACGGTTGTGAAACTGGGACGAATTCTCAGATCCGAGCATAACCTGAAAGTCAGACAGCCGCTTTCGCTTATGCATGTGGTATGTCGTGATCCAGAAGTCACAGCCGAAATTAAATCGTTACAGGCAATAGTCCTCGACGAATTGAACATAAAGGGCCTAAGTTTTG
Organism: Lentisphaerota bacterium; assembly: GCA_016934225.1. GTDB lineage: Bacteria > Verrucomicrobiota > Kiritimatiellia > UBA8416 > JAFGTH01 > JAFGTH01. The sequence goes on from JAFGTH010000217.1 coordinate 4,361, forward strand.
ATGCCAAAGTTACTCAGTTTGCAACAATCAATGCCAAGGCCGATTTCAAGAAATTAGGGCCGCGGCTCGGCGCCATGATGAAAAATACCGCGAAAGCCATTACGGAAATGGATGTTAGCCGTATGGAAACTCTTGCCGACGGACATTCTATATCTTTGTCGGTAGCCGGGAGCACCGTGGAAATAAACGCGGATGATGTGGTCATTGAATTGGTCCCGCGCGAAGGTATTGTTGTGGCTTCGGAAGGCTCGATAGTTGTAGCGCTCGAGACAAATATTACGGAAGAACTGATGAGAGAAGGATTAGCGCGCGAATTTGTCAACAAGGTGCAAAATATGAGAAAGACAGACAATCTGGAGGTCACGCAACGAATCTCTTTGTTGATACATGCGGACAACGATCTCAAACAAGCGCTTTCCCTGCACACCGATTATATTTCTGCCGAAACTTTATGCATAAGCATTGAATTCTCGCAGGACATTCCAGAAAACGCTACGAATTGGCAGGTTAATGATCACTCTTGCGCGATATTGCTGAGCCGCGCATAGCAGCAAGCGGGATTTTAATAAAGCTAACACCGTTATCCATTTCCCCAACACCGAAAAATTTGGCAAGCGATTGTGCAATGTCATAAAAACCGTTTCGTAATCCCAGCGAATGACCTTTTACGGCTGGAGACAACAGGAGCAATGGTACAATCTCGCGTGTATGATCAGTTCCTTTGAATGTCGGATCGTTCCCGTGATCAGCGGTAATAATAAGAATATCATTGTCTCGCATAAGGTTGTTGAGTTCTCCTAAAAAACAGTCGGCAGCAACTAAAGCATCGGCATATCCGCGCGGATCACGTCTGTGTCCGTACAGCATGTCAAAGTCTATTAGATTCGCGAAAACCAAACCGTTGAAGTTGCTGCGAGCCAGTTGCAAGACTATCCGCTGAGCGTCTTGGTTGTTCTCGACATGATTGGAAGTGGTTATTCCTTTACCATCGAAGATGTCATCGAGTTTGCCGACCGTAATAACTTCAAATCCGGCACTTGATAATTTGTCGAGTATTGTCGGACCGGGCAGGGGATAAGAGTAGTCTCGTCTGTTTTCCGTTCGAATAAAAGCCCCGGGCTTTCCGAGGAATGGTCTGGCAATGACCCGACCAATTCGATAGCTGTTGCACAATTCGCGGGCAATTTTGCAAGCCGCATAAAGTTCGTTAAGCGGTATAACGTGTTCATGCGCTGCTATCTGGAAGACGGAATCAGCACTTGTGTAAACAATCCAAGCGCCGTTTTTCATTTGTTGTTCACCGAATTCTGCGATCACGGCCGTTCCGCTTGCAGAGCGGTTGCACATAACGTCACGCCCGGTAGAGACGGAAAAGGCTTGGATTAATTCGTCCGGGAATGACGGATAATCTTTGTGGAACACCTGAAATCCTTCTTTCAGCACAAGACCGGCAATTTCCCAATGCCCCGTGGTTGTGTCCTTACCCTGCGAAACTTCAAGCATGGCTCCGTAACTTGCGGTCGGTTCTGTCACGGGATCAATTCCTTGAATTTCAAGTCCATTTGGCACGAGGGATGGAATGTTGCCAAGCCCCATGACTTGAAGGTTTGGCAGCGATATTC
>JAFGTH010000218.1 GCA_016934225.1 Lentisphaerota bacterium
AAATGCCTGCCGTTATTTTCTGCACTGGTTTCGCGCCGTCTATCCTGCTCAAAACGCTGATTGCGGAACATACTCGACATGGTTTACTGGCAAAGCCGGTGAATCGAAACATACTCGTTGCCGAGGTGCGGCGACGACTGGAAAGCTAATGAAGGTTGTAAAATATGCCGATGCAATGCAGCTTTTGGCCCAGGAGATACGCAAGTCCGGCAAGCGCATCGGTTTTGTTCCGACGATGGGTTATTTGCATGACGGACACATGTCTTTAGTGCATATGGCCGAAACTCGCGCCGATATTTGCGTGGTAAGCATATTCGTTAACCCCACACAGTTTGGTCCGGAAGAAGATCTTCAGAGTTATCCTCGCGATTTTGAGCGTGATCTTAACATATGTAAGAAGGCGAATGTTGACATTGTATTCAGCCCTGATGCAGCTCAGATGTATGCTGTTGATCATAGTACGCATGTTGAAGAATGTATGCTTTCGGAAGGATTGTGTGGATTGTCGCGTCCGCGGCATTTCCGAGGTGTTGCTACAGTTGTTGCGAAACTGTTCAATATAATTCAGCCGCATATTGCCATATTTGGCCGTAAAGACGGGCAGCAGGCAGCCGTCATTAAACGAATGGTGCGTGATTTGAATTTTCCCGTTGAGATTGTAGTTGCACCGACCGTACGCGAACCGGACGGATTGGCGATGAGCTCGCGTAACAGCTATCTGTCTGATCAGGAGCGCACAGAGGCGATATCGCTCTATCGTGCGTTGCTTCTTGCCGAGAACATGTACCACAGTGGTGAAACGAATATATCTGTCGTGCGAAAAGCAATGAATGATCTGCTCGGCAGTTATCTGCTTGTGCGCATCGAGTACATTGAGTTTGTAGACAGCGAGAATTTGCGAGCGGTATCGGAATTGCGAAGTGGCGTTATGGTGGCGATCGCTGCGCGTGTTGGGCGAACTCGCCTTATTGATAACACGGTTATCGCCTGATATTGCCAGCGTTTTGCTGGTGACGAGCAGCTAGTAAAGTTTTGGACTCAATAGCGCGTGATAACAAAGCATCCGGACTGCTGTTTCGCTGGACAAGCACAACATCCTTGGCAAATTCACGCAATTCTTGCTCTGGATTTTCGCAAAGCACAACAATGCCTGTTGAAGGTTTGAGCTTGAGTATAGCGCGGAGCAAACCGGAAGATTCTTGCCCAAGTAGTTGCTTGTCCAGAAACATCACATCAAGTTTTTTCATTTCCTCAATACGCGCAAGAGCGGACGCGATATTTTCAACGTAATTGTGTTTAATGCCGAGTTCGTTGAGTCGCGCCAGAAATGAAGAAGATGTTCGGTGTTTTGACATTGCAACAAGAAATTGCCAATTACCGATGTAAGCAAGAAGCTCTTGAGGCATGGAAATGCCTTCATGTTCAAATATGATATTTTTAGCCGGTGGCAGCTTTACTCTATAAACTGGAATTCCGTTTCGTGTGACGAGAATATCCAATTTGCCACCTGCCTCTTCCAGTACTGAGCTTATGACCGACTGAATAACTCCTGAGTCTTTTGAGGCGGCAGTCGTGTCAGTAACTCCGGCAAGAGCGTCATTGTCGTCAGCGGAGATCAGAAGAACGCCCGCATAATCTGTGTCTACATTGAGCGATGGAATATCATTGGACGGCAAAGCCAAGGTCAATGTCAAGGTGCCGGTTTTGTCGCATGCATCAGCCACAAGATGTCCCAAGTTGAGCGTCAATTGCTCAATTTGTGTTCCTGGAAGAGAAACCGGTGGTATTTCATTACTTAAGTTGGTGTGAACAATCCATCCGAGCGGAAGGCTGTCGCGTAGAAAGTTGGCTGCATTTTCAATATGCTCACTGATAATATTAGAGTGCGTTGAAGCTTCGGCAGGGCGGACAAGGTCAAGAATGTTTTCTGCGAGGGCTGCACCTTGTTTGACGCAGCGCGTAATTGATGAGATGGAATTGGAGGATTCCATGGATTCCGGTTGCGTATGGGACAGAATGGCCACATGTCCTGAAATAATTGTCAGGAGGTTGCTGAAATCGTTGGCCACGGCGCGCGCCAGTTGTGCAATGAGTTCCAATCGGGCAATTTGCCTTGCGCGTGACCGTTGCGCGTTAAGCGAAGTGACATCGCACATAAGTATCAAAATCAAATCTTCCGATGGTTGAGAACGCAGTCTGATTATTGTTGCATCATTAGGCCTTTTCAGGTCGTACTCGATTTCATTAGGTGTTTTCCTGTCCAGAAGCAAGGCAAGGTTCTCTGGCTTTAACGCAGGGAAAAGCGACGTCATGCGCTCATTTCCAACAATTTCGACTCCCAGCATTTTCGATGCGGCAGGATTGGAACCAGTGATTCGACCTCTATGATCAATGGCGAGAATTCCATCGCTGATGTAATGCATTGTATCTACAAGTCGTCCGATGCGACGACGGCTTTCAGCAGCCGCTGAAAACTGGATTGCCCATAATCCAAAAGCTCCGGCTATGAACATAAAACCGAGCGTTATAGACCAAACAATTACAGTAATGATCCGGAATTGTTTGTTTGGGAGCAATTGTTCAAGATAAGATATTGTCTCCCAAACTGCGATAGTTGCAATTGCAAAAAGAATGACAAGGAGCACAGCGTAGCCGGTTGCTTCTTTGGAAAAGAGTTTCATTTTGGCGCCCTTATTAAAGACTGAATCTACAGGAAACAGCGCTGCAGGTCAATGAGGGATGTCTTCTGGACATGGATGGCAAAACGCCGCTGTAGCGTTTTGCCGGAGACAGAAATATCAAAAAGAGATTCTTCTCCAGGAGCGGCAGGAAGGCATCACAGGAAAATCTGCGATAATGTGATGGGGGTTAAGAAAAATAGAGTTAGTGAATTTGTTATTTTAGGCGGGTTGGTTTGTTGATCGGTATTGCTGGTCGGCGGGATGAAAGAATAGAAAAAGCCAGGAAAGGCCGCGAAGCGGCCTTTCCTGGCTTCGGACGACAAAATACACTCTAATTGCGTCTCTTGAGAAGTCGCGCGCGTCGAGCTTCCGCACGTTTCACTATTTCTTCGTCTGTTTCTTTACGGGTGTCTTCGATGTCATTTTCGCGAGCGTAATCACGTAGACGTTGTTTGATTAAGTGTTGACGCGTGAGCGTTGTATTCTCCGGCAGACCTTTGTCAGGTTCAATCTCGCTGGGAATCGCAAGTCCAACGGTTACGAATATGATGGTTTCCTGTTGCACTTGTTCCTTGTGCGTGTGGGAGAAGAGATACTTCCCAATAATAGGTATGCTGCCCAACAGAGGGATTTTGCTGGTCTCATCACGTTCCTGTGTCTCTGTCAGTCCGCCGATGGCAACGGTTTTTCCGCTTTCGATACAGAAGACAGTGTTGATTTTTTTCTCGGCCACTATCGGATATGTTTGTCCGTTCGGAGCTACATCGTCGCCTACGAATCGGCGAAGCGTCGGCACTATCTTGACAGTTATGTTGCTTGCGGTATTCACCGTTGGAGTAACAGTCAAATCAACGCCCAAATTGACAGGATCGCCCGGATTGTAGGTGGTGAACGGCGCGCTGTTATCGGTGGCTGGAGTTACAGTCGAGATGAACGGTCTTCTAACCTGGCCGATCTGGATAACTGCCGGTTCTTCATTGGCGACGATAATCTTGGGGTTGGAAACAACGCTAACGCCGTTCATTTGCTTCAAAGCGCTGAGAACCATTTGGAAGTCATCAGCGCCCAGCACTGCGGTTCTGACGTCACTGACCGTTTTGTTAAAATAGTCGTATGTATTGTAGCCTTTGTCGTCCACCGAGGTGGAATATGCCAAGCCGGAAGATATTGAATCACTGATTAAACGAGTAGGCGTGATAGCGGTCTCGGTGATATAATTGCCTGAATCCGGCGGAGCTTCAACATAGCGAGTTGTACTCTCCTCATACTGTTGATTGTTGATATCGTAGCGTTCATTGGCATTGTCGGTATGCGTTCTTGTTTCGTACTGTTCTACTTGCATTGAGTTAGCGCGGTCCCATGACTTTGTCTCGTTGATTGTTCGAGTCAGGTTCCCGGCGCTCAGTTTATAACCCTGAAGCACCTGCCAATTGATACCAAGATCTTCTATGGCATTGTCGTCGAGTTCCATGAATTTGGCCTCGATAAAGACCTGTGTTCGCATTACATCCACAATTTCGATAACCTGTTTAACTTCGCTGAGATTCGATGCCGTGCTGCGTACAATCAAGGCATTTCGAGATGCAAAGGTTGATACATTTGCGCCGGGAACGAGCATTCGTTCAATAACCGTTGTAAGATCGCCGACGGTAGCGTACTTGAGGAAGAATGTTTCCACTTTAAGGGGTTCGGCTTCACCTTCGGGTTTCTGGATAATACTAAAAACGCCGGACCCTGGCGATTTTTCCAACAGCGCCAGGCCGTGCATATCCAGAATTGAGATCATCGCCGGCTGCCATTCGACGTCGTTGAGGTTGACCGTTACACGTCCGGTCAGATTTGACGGTGTGGCAATAATGTTGGCACCGGACAGTTTTGTGAACATTCTGACCACATCAACCATCTCGACATCGTCCAGTGCTATACTGATGAGGTTTTCTCCGGTGCCCTGTTCCGGGGCATGTGCGCCTGTGACTTCGCCGTTATCCGTGGCCAATTCAGTGAATTCTTCCCCGCCAATTGCGGGTTCCGCCGGTTGTTGTGCATGTGTACTGATTGCACAGAGCGTAATCATGACAAGGAACGCGGTATTCGCGATTGTTGTTCTTGTGTTCATTAGTATTTTCTCCACTCGGCTTGTTTGTCCGTTCTCATATTCATGTGATAATTGTTGTGTGGTTTATTCCGTAATAATAGAGATAATCATTTCTGCAGTGACAATTTTTCCGTCGGCATCAGTTAAAGAGACAAGACAGGATCCGTAAGCGCCGCTTGTGGAATATGTGAATACAGCAGAGCTGTTATCTATGGCGGCAACGGTGCCGATCGAGTCAGCCGAGCTCATCCATGTTCCATAAGGCTGAGCGCCGCCGGTAGCACGCAAATTCACTGTTACGCCCGCTGGTACCACTGCGCCCAAGTCATTGGTTGGAACCAAAATGGTGTCAGTGCTTGGTGTGATCGTGAATGTGGGCGGTACACCGACGATATCGGCTATTGCGGCATTATGGTTCTGGTCATACGCTACGACAGTGTTGTCGGCTACTATGGTCGTCTTGTACACGGCCGAATAGATTCCGGCGGGGGATGGCGTTTGTGTGCCGGTTGCAGAAGTAATAGTGCCGCGAGCGGAATTGACGACGGTCCATTGGTAGGGAGGAGTACCTCCAGAACAATAGAAAGTCACCTGTTTCCCTACGAACGTTACCTGAGCGCTCTCCGGATCCATGACCAGTGATTGATCCGCATTTTCACGAGGATCTGATATGTACGGATGTTCATCGAAGAACTTGTCCAAATCGGTTCGGGATTTGTCTTCTTCGCATCCGGTTATTATGGCCGTTCCTGTGATAATGACCACAACGGCTAATTTTGTCATTTTCTTCAGTGTATTCATTGCCTCCTCCAATCTGCCGCGGTCCGGTGTTTATTTAGCCGGCACGGCGGTGAGTTTTTTACTGCGAAAACCTTTGTCAGTGATATCCGTTATTTGCCATGTGTAAATTATGCCGTTTTTCTTTATCTGCACAACTTGTCCGGCCTCAACCAGCCCGACGGAATCTATAATCGCCAAATAACCGCCTCGCGGTGTTGTTGTTATGCCTTTCAATTTTAAAGAAGGCCACTGGGCTTCAGATGTTGTAGTATTAGTATTTTGTTCTTCTGGAGAAAAAGGAATATATCCGACAGGCCAGAAAGGATCACGCAATTTTTTTTCCGGCGAAGATTTGTTATTAATGTCCGGTCTGGGCGCTGCTTCGGTGCCCTGAAGATTTCCTGATGCCAACACAAGAAACAGCGCAAATAAACAGAAAATGGTGTGGCAGTGTTTCATTTTGCGACTCCGGATTCGCTCGTATAATCTTGCAGTTGTTGCCGTAATTTATTGGGCAGCTCTTCATTCTCAAGAATCAGCCATTCTATTTGCAGAGCCACACTATGTTCTTCTATCTGATCTTTAAGATCGCTGATAGAGATGTTTTTCACGCAAACATATGGGTTTTCGTCTTCAATCGCCCTGATAAAGCGCATAGCATTATGGTAACTGCATTGCATTGTCAGCGCCAAAGTAAATGTTGCAAAGGCGTTCGATTCTCTAATTTGCGTTAATTTCAGCGCTTTATGTGTGCCGAGGGCGCGAGTTTGGTGTTTGGACTTCTCAATATTGATTTTTGCTTTAACCAAATTGCGCTCTATAACCTCTTCGGCGCTGAGTTGATAATTGCCGCCAAGCCTGGGCGTAAGCACATATGTATCAATCATGTGAAGTATTTTGCGGATGGTCTCAGCATTAAGATCCTTGTCTCTGGTAATGCCTTGTATTGTTCTGCTCGCCTTTTCTATTTCTCCGCTGAGTTCGGCTATTTTTGCCAGCTTGGCTTTCTTGCTTTTACTTAATGGAATGGCGACAAAATAGACAACGGCATAAATGGCAACCAATGCCACGATCCCTGCAAGGATCAATATTTGTGTTCTTTCTTTTTTGCCTTCAGGCAGTTTCATTTGAAGATCCCTGGAGCGTATTCAACCCGAACTTCAAACACGCGATCTGTTTTTTCGGCTTCCTTGCTCTTGTCCTGTTCGTACAATGGAATAGCAACATCGGAAATTTTGGGTTCATTTGTGGAGACAGCGCTAAAATATTCTTTGACTGCGTTTACATCATCTTGCGCGGAGGAAGTATATGCAGTGCCTTTCAGGGAGAGGGTAGTGTATCTTCCTATTCCTGTATCGGTTTTGTTGATTAGCTGTTGAGTCAGGTTCAGATTGCTGAGGACAATTTTGGGTCGGACCGCTTTCATTACTTCCAGAAGCAATTCGTAAGAATTGATTCTGGTCGTTTGCCAATTTTCTATTTCTTTCAAGATATCAAGATTAATATTTACATCGGTTTTGAGTCGGAGTGCGATCTCTTTCTTTGGTTTTAGAGCTTCCCATTCCGAGTTGAGGGTTGTTACTCTTCCGCTTATACTTATCAGTCCGACAATAGCCATTGCCACTATAATTACAATGCAGAGCGGCACCAGTATGGTCGCAATCCGTATCAGGGATTTCAGATTGATGACGCTTGCGCTGCGTTGCTCTTCTTCTAATATTAAGTCAGCCCGAAGGTTCACGCTGTTTCCTCGAATGTGGCCAGGCAGGCGCCAACGGCTGCCGTAAAACGCCATTCTTGTCCGACAAGTTCGCGCGGGATGGCATCAGTTGCCATGTTCATGCCGTCAAAAGGATTCCAAGTGGCTACTTCCAGCTCCATAGAAGATCTTATCTCATCAAGAGAGTCTTTTGATACTACGAGCCCCCCGGCGACGTACAGTTTCGACACATGGCAGTTTTCACGCCGCTCAACGAAATCGCGAGATACAATGAGTTGCTTCACAAGCGGATCCATTACTTCGCCGACTGATTGAGAAATGTCGAATGAACCATCCGAGATTATTCCTTGTGCGGTCTCCATGTCTACACCGAGAGATTCCTGAACTTTGCGCAGCACATCGCTGGTACCGACATCGAATCTTCGGACAAGTGCAAGGACGTTCTTGTTGAACAGAGCAAACGTGCTGGATTCTTCTCCGAAGTCCATGACACCCACGGCGTCGTTTTCATGAGCAGCTGCTGGTCCGTGCAAAAATGCGCTCATTGTCGCGAGTCCGGAAATCTCGACGGAGAACGGCGCCGGTACTCCTGTATGGAACAGGCTTACCACTCCGGAAACTTGTGTCGCGGGCAATGCCACGCCCATGGCCCTGGATTCAGACCTTCCATGTCCTTCAACCACAAGCTTATACGAAATCCGATATTCATCGGGATTATCCAAATTCAGGTTGTCCACCACCTTTGCGATCGCCGAATCGTCAAAGGCGCCTGGTATACTGAGGATTTTAACAACCGCGTTTTTTCCGCTTAGGGCTATGCTGGCGTATTTCGCTTTAAGTTTAGATGGTAGAATTAATGGTACAAGAGTTTCCGGTTGATCAAGTGAACCGCCGGGACTCACAATAGATCCAAGGACGTTTACGGCAACCAGCGTGAATGAATCGCCGTTTTTCCTGATTCTTGCGGCCCTTACCTCTGATCGAGATATATCTATCCCGATTACATCGGTGGGTCGTCTCTTGAATTTTTCAGCCAGACTCTGAATATCCATAGCCAGCCAACCTTCTTCGTGTATAAATACTATAGAGCAAGTTCCATGCAAGGCAACACAAAAATACGAAAAAAAATTTGATTTTGAAATCGGCGGACTTTGTTTACATGCGTAGTAGTTAAACGAAATGTGAATACGAAGGATTCAATGCATGAGTTCAATGACAAATTGATATTCGCAAACCTGAAAAAAATTTGCGTGTATCAACATATTGTGGTGGTATGCTTCGACATATGCAACAGGTTCTACTATATCTTTAACTCTTGCGTGAACTAGTGTTCTTGGTTCTAATTTCTCTGAGATTGGTATGACTCTTCAACGCAAAGCTCTGACAATTGTGATTGTGTCTTTCCTGTGCTACATCGTGGCGCTATTTATTGTCTTCAAGTACAGCGTGTACCGGAATTATACGGAATTGGAGAAGATGCTT
>JAFGTH010000020.1 GCA_016934225.1 Lentisphaerota bacterium
AAATTCACAACGCTCCGATATACCGTTCGCTTGACGCCGGTGAAATTGCAGAGGAGTTGCTAACTATCCCGCTGAATAACAAAACCGGCGTATTTCGCGCTTTGCTGGAACGCGGCAATGGAACAATCGAAGATGAAATTCCGTTCTCAATTATTCCGGAAGGTCGCTTTTCCTCCGCCGGCGGACATTATCGGGCGGATGATTATATCCTTACAATAGCCAAACAACTGGGTATAACTTGGAACCGCGATTGGGATAACAGCGCGGCCACCTCCTGGTATAATCTCCAAACTACAAATGGCGCACCGTTCAATTGGGATTACTCTGATCCCATTATCTCTAAATACAAGGAAGCAGATATGGAGATTTTGGGAGTTCTGTCTTATCATTATTCCTGGATGGCCGATGTACTGGGAACCAATCACGCAATGCTGGTGACCAATGCATACTGTCTCACCAAGTGGCTGGAATATGTGGAAGAAACAGTCTCCCATTTCCAGAACGAAATCAAGTACTGGGAAGTGCTTAACGAACCTTACAGCAAATGGTCGCCTTCAAATTATATCGCTTTGGTGGATGCGACAGTACCGGTTATCAAAGCGGCCAATCCACAGGCTGTTATTGTCGGACCATGCGGCCATGGATATGGCGAATGGCTTCAGGGCCTTCTGGACAACGGTCTTACCGACTTGATTGAGGTGGGCAGTTTCCACGGTTACGGCATGAACAGCGCGGCCGCAGGAGCAGTTATGGATGCCCTGAAGGGCGACGGGAAAATTAACACGATCTTTGATTCAGAAAACAGCGCTGGCTGGGGCGATAGCTTTTTCTGTCAAAGCTGGCAAGGTAGAAGTTTCTCCGGCTCAGGAACTTATAACAAGATTGCCGAGACAATGGCCAGGAGTTTTCTGCTGGAACGCGGCGAGGGCGTTAATGTTTATTTCCATTACTGGTCGCCTACATATGAAGCATATCAAAACTATCCGTCCTTTATCGGTCATACCGGTTATCTTAAACCGCGCGGGGTTGTTTTTACTATTGCAAACTGGCTTACCGACGGATATGCGCCGATTGAAACTTTCGTGCTGGGCGATTATGCGCGCTGTTACGTCTTTCAAAAAGGCAATCAAAGAGTTGCCGTGCTCTGGGACGAACGGGCAGGAAAGGCATTTTCCACTGCCACTATCACAGATCCAGGCCCGGGCCTTGAACTGCTGGATATGATGGGCAATCCCGATGTGCGAACACAACAGGCTGGCGGACTGCTGAGCTTCGAATTCTCCGGAGCGCCGATTTATATGCGAATGGAAGACGATTTGACGGCTATTCTGACGAACAGCCTGATAAGCAATATCGGTCTGGATCGTTTTACTGCCTGCGCTTCATTGGCATCCAGCGGCGAACAATTTGGCATAGTGCTTGACTTATACAATAAGGATACCGAGGCAAAAGAAGGGATAACCACGCTTGTAAGCGTTCCTGCCGGATGTTCGCCCGCAAATAATCAAGTTTTGTTTGCCGTTGCGGGCAAGGAATCCACCAAACCGTTTTTCCCGTTATGGCAGACTCCTGAGAGTATGCACAATGGCGTTTTTCAATGGCAGATCGTTGCGTCCGACGGAATTGTGCAAAATGTGGAAACTGTTTTGAATTTTCTTGCAGCGCCTAAGGCGGAAGATGTTGTGCTTGACGGCAATCTGGACGAATGGGAAAACACACCCAAAGGATACCTGCAAACCTTGAGTCAGGTAGTTGCAGGCAAAAGGAACTGGCAGGGTCAACAGGACATCTCCGGCTGGTTTTCCACACAATGGGACGCCGATTATCTCTACGTTGCGATCAATGTGACTGATGATAATTACATTGCTCCGCCGTATATCAATTGGAACGCTGACGTCGCGGAGATATTTCTGGATCTGGACCTTGTGAGCGATCGCCGCGCTTCTTACAACAACAGTGACGAGGTCCAGCTTGAAGCAGGTTTGAACAATATGGCTGAATTTGAATTCCAGCCGAATATTTATGATCTGCTGCAAGGCACGGGAACTGAAACAGCAAACGGATACCAGCTTGAAATAGCCTTTCCGCTCAAGGAAGAAGGCATGCAGGGTTATGAAGGATTCACGCTGGGGTTTGATGTAGCGCTAGACGATGAGGATGCGTCAGGACAAGGCCGGAAATTACAAATGATGTGGTCGGGAATAGCCGACAATTATCATAATCCTACAAAGTACGGACAGATATATTTCCGCTCTTCTACAGGTTCCTCATGCCCGTCAGTGATCTATGTTGACCAATCGAACACTGACGGGCCGTGGGATGGAGCAACATGGGCGACTGCGTTCACGAATATAGCGGATGCCATTACGGAAATGAGCGTTCGGAACAGCACTGTTCAGGGCGGACACAGAATTCTAGTGGCCAATGGAACATACAAGGAGCCAGTCGTATTTACAAGCGCTCACGCCGGCACAAACGGAGCGTATAACGTTCTGGAAGGCGTTGATTATCCGGTAATTGAATCGCCTGACGGAACCTCCTGCGTTCGGCTCAATCTGTCGAAATTCTTTCGCCTGAAAGGCTTCAAACTGACAGGCGCTACAGCGAGCAACAATGGCGGTGTTACGCTGAAAAGCGATGGCCCTGCGCCACAAGAGAATTACACAATTGACGATTGCTGGATATACGGGAATTACTTCGGAATTCACCGCGATCGGCACAGTCTGCAGGGCATCGTCATCACCAATTGCGCGATCTTCCGAAACAATTGGTATGGAATCGCTTTTGAATCGGCTTCCGTGGCGACCATTGCGAATTGCACAATTGTTGCCAATGGAAGAGACGGTTATCACGGCGATTACGCTAACAGCGCCATTTCCATTCGAGACAGTGTAATAGCGGGCAACGATTATTACGGCGTATCCGAACATACCAATTACCTTAGTCATGCGGTTACACTTGAACATTGTCTTGTGTATAAAAACGCGCACGGCGATTACTTTGATGCTGTCGCAGGAAAATTGCGCGGGGCAGAGGCAATCAACGAGCTGAACGATTGCGCAAACAACGTGGACGGCTGTCCTGGTTACATCAGCATGGTTGATTTTGATCCGACCAAGGTGTACGAGGACTCACTGCTGGTGAGCGAGGGAATCGGCATTCACGGCCTTACAACTTATCCCCGGTCGGACAAGACATACTACGTCGCGACGACAGGCAATGATGCCAATACCCAGGAGCAGGCACAAAACCCCGAAACACCTTGGCAGACTATTCAACATGCGGCGGATAATGTTGTTGCCGGAGACATTGTTCGCATTATTCCGGGCGAGTATGAAGAAAGCGTGATAATAACCAATACCGGAGCGGAAGAATTTCCTGTTCAATTTCTTGCCGAACAGGGTGTAATTCTTGACGCTGCCGGAAAGTTCGGTTTGCATCTGTCCAATGCCGTGAATGTTGTCATCGGTGGTTTCGAGGTTGTCGGTTGTGATCAAGGAGGCAGCGGTATCAGGATCAAGCAATGCTACGGATGCGTCGTTTCCAACGTTCTGATACATGCCGGAACAACATACAACCTGTCCGGCATTAACTTTGTTGCGCCGTGCGGTTATAACCTGTTGACTCATTCTGAATTCTATGGGCATGAACGGCAAATCTTCTTCTGCGCCGGCGGTCAGGCTGTGCGCAACTGTGATGTTCACGATGGAATCAGGGGTATCATGAACGGAAACATTTCGGCTAACTGTGAAGTTTCGAACTGTAACATATGGAATCACACTGCTTATGGCGTGTTTATTGCCGCCCATGCATCAACCGCATACTATAACTGCAATATTGTAAGTAATAACCAGGGAGTTTTCATATCTGCTTCTGCTTCTCACAGTCTTGCGACGTTGTGGAATTGCAATATAGTCGGTAGCGCGCAGTACGGCATATATGAGAACGCTTCCGTATATAACGGCAGTGAGTCGCAGGCTTACTACTGCAATTTCTGGGGCAACACAACAAACTTCTACGATTACGATACGGATACCGCCTATGTTAACGTTGCCGATATGAACGCTTACTCATTGCCGGCCGGATATTATGCAAACAACATCAGTGTGGACCCGAAGTTCATTGACGTGGGCAACGGCGATTTCCGCCTTCAGGAAGATTCGCAATGTATAGACGCAGGCTCTTTAACTTCACCGCTGGAAACCGATTATTTCGGTAACCCGCGCCTGTCAGGTAACACAGTTGATATCGGAAGTCATGAACGGCAGATAAGTCCGTAAAAATTGAGCGACCGCGTTTTTGATCAATCTGAATCCGGCGGTTCGGAGATCTTTTGACCGGAAAAAATGCTTGGAATAGAAGTCAAAAGTTTTCCGCCAAAGAAGGATTTGCGGCGAAAACCGGGTTTATCCATAGGGTAAAACCTCTGTGCAGTATATCCGGTTAATTTTCACTATCAATACATATCGTCCGTATGCTTTTTCAGGATCAGGACTTTTGGCTTTGAACTTTGCCCGGCAATGGTATAAAAGAGGCTTAATGCTGTAATCTAGGAGACCGGTATGGATAAATTGCTCAAAGCGCTGATAGAGAATGCTCTGGAGTCTACCGCGAATCTTGCGAAGATGCTTAATATTTCTGAAGCTGATGTGAAAAATAAAATTGCCGAGTACGAGAAAAAAGGAATTATTCGCGGATACCAGGCAATTATCAATGAAGATGAAATCAA
>JAFGTH010000219.1 GCA_016934225.1 Lentisphaerota bacterium
ACAGGAGCGGAGCCGGCGATAAAAGAAGCATTGCGAAAAGCAATCTTAACGAAGCGGCGTTGCTGGAAGCCGAAATTGAATGTTTGCGCAAAAGCATCAATTTTGATGTCAGGCGTTTCGAAGACAAGCATGGTCTTGATAGCAGAGCATCATCTCATGCTGAAATAACCGCCGCCATGCGCGAGCGGATAGATCTTTGCTGGCTAAAATTAGCGGATGGAGATTCGACCATATTATCTGAAAAGCCGCGAACGAATTTTCTGTAAATAGCGCTTATTCAACATACATGGGGGAAAGAATGAAAACTGAAATAACAATTGCCGCAATTGTAACACTCGTTTTTTTGACAGTTGCGCCTACGTGGTTGCGAAGCGAGGATTGTCCGGAAACCGGATTGGAAAGTCGGGCAACGGAACAATATGCTTCTGTGCCGCCTCCTTTGCCGGTTGAACTGCACGTGCGGAAAACGACATTCCTGCGATTTCCGGGAGCAAATGAAGAAAAGATCATGCAATTCATCGGAGAAATGTCGCCGATCCGTCTCAAGGAATACCGGGATTTGGCCGAGGTTGAGCCGAATCGAGCAATGGCGCTGTTAACGGACTTGATTGCCGAGGCGATAGATTTGCTTGATACAAGGGAAATCAATCCGAAACTGTTCCAACACCGCATGAAAGAACGGGAATTGGCAAAACTGGCGGAACGGAAAGCAGCTGAAGCCAGGCGCAGTGAAGGCGTTGCCCGCAAGGCGGCTGTTGCCGAACTTGAGAAAATTCTTGTAGAATCGTTTGAAGTGAAACAGGAGCTTATACAGGAAGATGTCGCTGGTATAGAGGCGCAGCTTGGGAAATTGCGCGAATTGATCAAACAACGCGAACAAAAACGATCAATCATTATAAACCGGAGACTTTCAGAGCTGACGGCGGATATCTCGCATCTTGGTTGGTAATGACGGCGAGTTGCAGGTTCGGCATCGGTCGAAATGGAGAGCGGGCAGTGAGTCTTGATAACATACGAGTGGTGCTTGTAAACCCGTTGTACGGCGGAAATGTTGGATCGGTTTGTAGAGCTATGGCAAACATGGCAATTTCGGATCTTGCCCTTGTAGGTCCGGAACGATTAAACATGGACGAAGCCAGAATGATGGCCTGTCACGCGACGGATATTCTGGATAATCGGACTGAATTTGAAACGCTTCATAGCGCGGTATCGGATTGCGGAGTAGTCATGGGTGCGACGGCGCGGAAGGGGCTTTACAGGCAGCACGCCAAGAGTCCGCGCGAATGGGCCGCTAAGGCGTTGGAAGCGGCTCAATGCGGCAAAGTCGCGCTTGTATTCGGCAGGGAGGACAATGGTTTGATGAACGACGAACTGGCGTTATGCACTCAGATTATACAGATTCCGACATGCGAAGAATATCCTTCCATCAACATAGCGCAGGCAGCAATGATCTGTTGTTATGAATTGTTTGTTGCAAACGGCGAATTCAAGGCGCCGGAAGAGAAGTCGCCTGAATCCAGATCGGAATTTAGAGAGCGAATGTTTGGCATGTGGCGCGAGACATTATTGCAGATTGGATTTATGAAGGATGACAAAGCCGACCATATGATGCTGGGTCTTCGCCGTATTCTGTCGCGCGGAACATTAACAGAGGACGATGTGAAGATACTTATGGGCATAGCGCGGCAAGTGTCATGGTCGGCATCGCGGTCGAATGAAACTGTGTTGTCAAACGGTGAGCCTGTGTTTCCGCGCGAATCAAAGGAAGGTGGTATATAATGGCTGCCGAATCATCAACGTATTTATCGAACATATTGACGAAGACGGGACTGTTCTCCGATGAGCAAATCGCATTGTTACTTGATGCCGCCAGGGAAAATGACGCGAGTATTGCCGATATTGTAGCGCGCGACGGTTATGTTCCGGAAGACGTATTTCTGGAGGCCATGGCCAAGATTCTGAACAGCCGGTTCATTAAGCTCAACGCTTTGACAATTGAACAAGATGTGCTGGATCGCTTGCCGACCAAGGCGGTCTTCCAATACAACGTTATACCTGTCGCCTTTGAGAACGGAACGCTTCAAGTCGCTTGCAACGATCCTTTAAATACCGGTTTGATTGACGCTCTCCGGCTTGCCGCGGGTACGCGTGTGCGATTGGTTTTGAGCACATCTGACGATATCGCAAAAGCTGCGAAGAAATTGTACGGAATAGGCGCTGAGACGGTTGACAAGATGATGGAGGATAATCGTTTCGAGGTTGCGCCGGAGGAAATTCTGGCGCATGTTGATCTGAATGCGCTGGATCAGGAAGCATCGGTCGTAAAATTCGTCAACCAGATTATCTGGGAAGCATGTCAACAGGGCGCGACGGATATTCATTTCGAACCGATGGAAAATCAACTGAGAATCAGATATCGCGTTGATGGAGTGCTTCATCAGACGCCGGTTCCGTCTCAGCTTAACAGGTTTCAAGCCGCGGTAATTTCCAGGATCAAAGTTATGGCCAACATGGATATTGCTGAAAAGCGTTTGCCTATGGACGGACGCATAGGGCTTCGTGTGCAGGGCGAGGACATAGACATTCGCGTTTCCACAATGCCTACTGTTTATGGGGAGAGCGTAAGTTTGCGTTTGTTACAGCGTCGCAGCGAGTTCATCGGTCTAACGGATCTCGGAATGAGCGATCGTGATTCGGCGTTGATACGCAAGGCAATTCATCGTCCGAACGGGATAATACTGGTAACAGGCCCGACAGGATCGGGGAAATCAACATCGTTGTACGCATATCTTCACGAGTTAAATACAATGGACCAGCGCATTATGACCGCTGAAGAGCCGATCGAGTACGAGATGGCGGGAATCAACCAAGTTCTTGTCCGGCCGGAAATAGGACTGACGTTTGCAAAGATCCTGCGCTCATTTCTGCGCCAGGATCCGGACATCATAATGGTGGGCGAAATCCGTGATCTCGAAACCGCTGAAATTGCGATACAGGCGGCTCTAACCGGGCATCTCGTATTCAGCACTTTGCACACCAACGATGCGGCCGGCGCCTTTACTCGATTGCTGGACATGGGCGTAGAACCGTTTCTGGTGGCCTCCTCAGTGGAGACGATTGTGGCGCAGAGACTGGTGCGGATACTATGCGATTCCTGCAAGCGGCCTGTCGAGCCGGAAGCGAGCTTTCTGAAGAGCGTGGGATTCCCGATGGATCGTTTGGACGGGAGCGTCATCTATGGGCAGACAGGATGCGAGAAATGCAGACTTACCGGATTTCACGGCCGCGGAGGTATCTTTGAGGTGCTTCATGTTACCGATAGCATTGAATCGTTGGTTATTAGGCGCAGCGCCATGAATGAGATACGGCGCAAAGGGATTAAGGAAGGAATGTGCACATTGCGTGATGACGGATGGAACAAAGTGCTTGCCGGTATTACTACGATTGAGGAAGTCATTCGCGTGACGGAAGAGAACAACTGATGCCGACATTTACATACACAGCTCGAAGCAGAACCGGAGAGAAAGTCGAAGGAGTTGTCGAGGTTGCAGATAGGCGCGAAGTTCTTCGCATGATCGAGCAACAGGGCAACGTTCCTGTTTTTGTCTCTGAAAAGAGCATTGCGTCCAAACAAGCCCAATCATCCATGCCTGTTTCCGTCCGGAGCAGGCAAAAGCGAAAGATGAAAACGCGTGAAGTGCTTATTTTTACGACCGAATTAAGCGATTTGCTGGCATCTGGCATGACGCTCGGGAAAGCCCTTAATTGTCTGGCGAATCGTAAGACGGGCGGAGCTGCGGATCGCATTATCGCAGCGTTGCGGGATGATATCATACAGGGTTCCAGTTTATCCGACTCATTGGCCCGTCATCCGGAAACATTTCCGAATCTGTACACGAGCATGATAAAAGCCGGCGAAGCCGGCGGAGCGATTGATGAAATACTGCGCAGGCTGGTTGATCACTACGAACGGATCCAGGAGACGAAAGAAAAAGTAATCATGGCGCTCGTTTATCCCTGCATAGTCATGCTTATGGGATTTGTGACGATGTTTTTCTCGATGGTTTATGTAATCCCGAAATTCAAAGTTGTGTTTGAACAGCTTGGCGATACGTTGCCGTTGCCGACCCAGATTCTGATATCGAGCAGTGAATGGTTGGTAAAATACGGATGGTTAGCCGTAATTGGAATTGCCACAGGGCTCATCATATTGGGAAGAGCGATACGATCAGGCAAAGGCAAGTTATGGTGGGATGGGGCCAAACTTCGCATGCCGCTAATCAAGGGAGTAGTGGCTTCGGGTATATACGCGAATTTCGCAAGGACATTACGGACGCTGCTTGCGAACGGAGTGCCGGTACTGCAGTCGCTGGCGATAGTTGAGCGAACGGTTGGCAACGACGTTATTGCCCGGGAGCTTCGAAAAGCAAAAGACAGGGTCACGGACGGAACCACAATTTCTGGCCCGCTCTCGGTTGGCAAGGTATTCCCTCCGATGATGATAGATATGCTCACAATTGGTGAAGAAACCGGCGATATAGCGGGTTCGCTTGGTCACATCGCCAAACGATACGAAAGCGAATTGGACAGGAACTTGAAGATATTTACCACGGCGCTTGAGCCTATTCTGATTGTCATTGTTGCGCTGATGGTAGGTTTTGTAGCGATAAGCATATTGTTAGCCGTGTTCGATTTATCAAGCGGGTTAAATGTATAACGGGAGGCGGTAATGATGAAGAAACATGAATGCAGAAGAAGTCGTGGCGGGTCGGAGGGTTTTACTCTCATCGAAGTGCTGCTTGTAGTTGCCATAATTGGTGTGTTGGCGACAATAGGCGTGCTCAATTTGCCCGGTAAACAGAAACGGGCCATGATCAATGCCACACGCGGCAAAATTGACAGTATCGCGACTGCCGTGAAAATATACGAGATAGACACCGGCCAATTTCCGTCATCACTACATTCTCTAATTCAAGATGACGGTTCGCCGAATTGGCAGGGTCCGTACATTCAGGGGGGCATACCGACGGACGCCTGGGGCGTGGAGATTCAGTATGCGACTCAGGGTGAAATGTCGTTCAAGTTGACGTCTGCCGGGCCGGACAGGCAACAGGGTACGGATGACGACATAACAAGTTTCTAGAAGGGCGGCAACGATGCGTCGCGGTTTTACATTAGTGGAATTGCTGTTGGTGCTGGCGATAATCGGCGTGGTTAGCGCCGTAAGCATTCCTACTTTCGTAAGATCAATACGCGGCAACAGGCTTCGCGCTGCGCTTCGCACTGTCGTAATGGCCGGGAAATATGCCAGGAGCATGGCGGTTCTTGAGCAAGAACGCAAGACGCTGACTTTCAATCTTGCCGCTGGCGAGGTATCCGTCGGCAATGAGATAAAACGCTCGCTTGATCGCGTAAAAATTGAACGAGTTATATTGGAAGATACGAATGAAGAATTTACCGATTCGGCTTGTTTGATTGTGTACGAAAGCAATGGGCTTTGCACTCCGTACACTGTGACAATAACCGATCAATATGGCGCATCAATGTCCGTAGAAGTGGATGCGCTATCATCGGCAAAAACGGTGGAGAGATAATGGGCAGGGCATTATACACAGGCGTTTATCATGACCGGCGCAGCGGATTCACCCTGATAGAAGTGTTAATAGCTATGTCTATCCTCAGCCTTGGTCTCTCAATATTCCTGGTGTCGGCGTCCCGATGTCTGGCGGTAATGAAATTATCTAAAGTGTACAAAACGGTCAGGTGGACGCTGGACCAAGGCTATGTTGATCATCCTGTTGTGCGTAGCGATGAAATAGAAGACATAAAAGTGATGGAAACCAGGTATCCGAACGGCATGACATACTCCCGCGAGATTGAGCCGATGGACGACGATGTTGATGAAGACAGCGATTGTTTATTTCTAATCCACAGCAAAGTAACATGGTCCAATAAAGGGAAAACAGCAAGCAGCGAGATTGTCCGCTGTGTTTTCCATAAGGGCACGAAGGAATAATGCGCCGGACGGCAAACATATATCAATCAAAGCAACACGGATTCACACTGCTTGAAATTCTCCTTGCGGTGTCGTTACTTGCGATAGTCAGTACACTGACATACCTGTCGTTTTCAACGATTACTACTGCATGGAAACGCGGACTGGCCATGACCGACGAATTGCACCACGGCGATTTCGTAATGGAGCAACTTGTCATGGGGTTGAGGTCGGCCTATTATCCGGAAGCGCGAAACCCGTCCGCAAACTACGGGTTCTGGTTGGAAAACAACGGCGA
>JAFGTH010000220.1 GCA_016934225.1 Lentisphaerota bacterium
ATGACCTGGCACTGCATAGTCGGACCCAATGATCCGATCGAACAACCTTTCGCAGGATCCGGGCAAACAGTCGCTGCCAAACGGACACTTCGCAATACTCATGAAATGCTGGGGTTTGGCGCATTCATATGTCTGGTTTTAGGCGCGGTTGCATTTATGAAAACGCCGGCGCCATCATTGATTCAGGAAATTCACGCCAGACTGCTGTCAGACCTTGCGATCGTCACGGGCTATTCGGTTAAGGACGTTTCAGCTTCGCAGGAGAAAATAAAATGCTATTCGTTAGACAGACAAGATCTCTGACGAAAAACCGCCTTCTGTGGTGTTTTTTCAGATATGGCGGAAATAACGAGAAAAGCCATTGATCGGATCACATGTACGCCGCGTCAGTGCCAGTGAGCATACGGCCATGGTCAGACTGCCGTGCTGATCTCGCCAGAAATTTCCTCTACATACCGGCTGACGCAAACTCGAATTTGCCGCTTTTCATTGAGACAAGACACTTTTGAGTGAGCTTGAAAGTTTTTACGGCATCGTCGAAATCCGATATTGAATCCCTGAAATCACCTTTTTTGACCATGTCCACAAAAAAACGGCCTTCAAGAAAATATCCGTTATCCGGCGGGTTCGGCGAATAAACCGTTTTGGTGTCGCCTTCTACAACAGTCAAAGACCCGGCTATATCCAACGTGTAAAGACGTTTCTCTCCGCAAATTATGTGGGTATGCCGCCATGTTTGGTGATACCATGTATGGCAATGAACAACAACCGTGCCGTCCGACGTCGTCATGGCAACAGCATTGGAGTCGTCAACCGTGTAAGCATCGGTTTTCGGGCAAAACTTGTTGACGCCGCATGTGGCTACGGAAACCGGTTCTCCGGCATAATAACGGATAAGATCAAAAGTATGAGTCGCCTGATCAACAAGTCCGCCACCCGAAATTTCCTGCTTATAAAACCATGCAGCGGCAGGACGTCCTGCCAGATAGTCCAAGCCTATGGGACAGGCGTATAAACTGGAAACCGACGCTATCCTGTCGTCTTTAAGCATATTCTTCAATTTTTGCACAATCTTTAAATGACGCAGAACATAACCCACTTCAACATGCACCCCTGATTTCTTTATCAGCGCAAGCGTTTTTTCCGCCTCCTCAACGCTTACAGCAACCGGTTTCTCACAAAACACAGGCAGTTTGCGAGAAACACACGCCCGTATCGGCTCGAACCTGACAGTCGGCGGAGTGCAGATGTATGCCGCGTCAAGTTTCTCCTTGTCGAGCATTTGATTATAATCGGTGTACACTGCCGCTGATTTTGTCATCTTTGCCTTCTTGGCCGCGTTCTCAGGATTTACATCCGCCAGCGCCGTAACAACCACATCATTCATCTCGGCAAGAGCCGAAAGATGCGCACCCGAAATCCCGCCAGCTCCTATTAATCCAATTCTTACAGACATTTTCGTTCTCTTTTAATAAATGCGTTCAGATTCTCTTCAAAAACTTGACGGTTCTTACAATGTCTTTTGCCTGCTGATCACCTAATATTTCACGTTCGATTATCAACTGTCCCTTCAACCCATTATCCTTCATACCCTTGAACAGCTATGGAACAAGACCGAGCGTCGCTGGCCCTTCGAAAAATTCCAAACGCATTTGCCAGAATACCCGGCCCACATTGCCGCGATTTCAACGTTCCATTTTTTCGATAAAACCGCTGTTTTTCAGCCAACTCGCAAGTCCATATCGCCGGTTTCCATGTTGCAAGCTGTCATGCTTTCAACCCAAATTTGGCGACACACTCGAACGGATCGTTATTCTCTTCCCGTCCGGCGATAACCCCAACATCAGGTTGGTTCATAATGTTAATCGTCGGATGGTAAAAATGAAAGATATTTAATGACATTGGCAAACAAAAACAAACGCCGCAATTTGCCAATAATCGCATTGACCTTTCATATGCCCGAACTATAGTTTTAGAGTTTTTTGACCAACACGCCATTGTGCTCAGAAAGGAATCAAACGATGAGTCTAGACTCTGCCGTTAATCGCCAAGCCACTGAATCCGCATACGGCGGGCTGGCGACAGACGCCGCAACCTATCGCCCCCTGGACACTGTGACAGTGCGTATCAAAGCACGCACAGATACGGATGAACACTGCAAAATTCGCGTTTGTGATACTGAACAGCGCCAGTATTTCGAGGCCGATGTCCCAATCAACGATAGCCGCGGTGAGGTTCAGTTTTCGGCCGGAAGTTCACTCGGCACACATTACGTGTATCTTATATGGCCAGGCGAAAAAAACCATAGCCGGTATATAAATTTCCGGCTCGATTGCGAGACCTGTATCGAATCAGGCAATGCGGATTTTGACGACCTGTTTCCGTTGACCCGTGACGGATTACTTCGCGGACGCCGCGAATACGATACAAAAGCAGGCCGCATTGTCGGATACATAGCGGCGGATACCGTACATTTTGACGGTATTTGGCTCCGCGACTGGACATACGGCTTACCGGCTTACCGGTATTGGGAACGCGACATGACCTGCGGCTTGGACCGGTTCTTCGAGCATCAGGACAACAACGGCATGATCCCGGATGGAATCGAACGCGATGGCAGAACCTGGAGAGTGGGACTGGAATCCGACGTCGAATACATTATGACCCTGGCGGTATGGCGGACCTGGCAAACCACAGGCGACGACCGGTGGCTGGAACGCATGCTTCCAGCGCTTGAACGCGCATTATCCTACATTCGGAGTGACGCAAAACATTGGGATCCAGAACACGCTCTGGTCAAACGCCAACATAGTTGTGACACATGGGATTTTGACATTGAGGGCGCGTCTGATCACGGCGATCGCCGACATGTGATCGCCGTTTGTGACCAGAGCGGTTATTTCCAGGCATACGAGGCGATGAGTCAGATGTGCTCACATCTCGGCAAAGATGCGGAAGCGCAAAAATGGCGCAAGGAAGCCAAAGCTTATCGAAAACGGGCAAATGATCTTCTTTGGGACGGAACCAAGTACCTTCATCATGTTCACCTCGACGACATAGATCACGGGGATTTCGACGAAAAAAAACAACTTGCGATGGGAAATACCTGGGCCATGACTCGAGGTTTGGCTTCGCCATCCCAGGCCAGAAGCATTATTGACGAGTACCGCAAACGCCATGCGCAAACCGGCGACGCCTACCCATGGTGGAGCTTGCAACCGGGTTACCCTGACCATCTGGGATACTTTACCTCACGCCCATATTGTCAACAGGGCGGATATGCCAATGGCGGGTTAATGCCGTGGGTCGGCGGTGAACTTTGCCGCGCCGCTTTTCTGTTCGGCCGTGAATCTTACGGTGTAGAGCTTATGAGAAATTACGTTGCCCTTCTGAGAATTCAAGGCGGAGTCAACACATGGTACTGGCCAAATGGAGAACCGGGATTCCGAACAAGAAATGAAGTGCCATACCCTCCTTGGGGTATGGCCGAATGGGTGAATGCGCTTGTTGAGGGCCTGATCGGCATACACGACGATAACGGACTGTTGCGCACAATCACAGTGTCTCCGCGTTGGAATGCCGCTGGAATAAACGATGCGCGAATCAGCGTCAGGTATGCCACATCAAAGGCGTATTGCTCCTATCGTATGCAGGTAGACGAAGCGAAACAAGTAATTCGACTTACTTACACCGGATCAGGCGAACAGGCGAGTTTTCGAATTCTGATTCCAGGTTCGTGGAATGTAGTTTCCGTCAATCAAGAAACATCTTCTTTGGACTATCAAATTCATCAAGAAGACACCTCCCGCTATGTGTGTTTTTCCGCTAAAATGTCAGGTGTTCTTTCTGTAGCTGTTAAATGCAAAATCAATCAACTTTAAAAACGAAGTTTTGCTTTAACACACAAAGCATCGGCCGTAACATTGATTATTAACAGGGAGAAAACATATGACCAATCGTCCGAACATTTTGTTTGTCACAGCAGAAGATATCTGCCCAAATCTTGGTTGCTATGGCGATCCCAACGCCGCTACTCCCAATCTTGATCAATTTGCATCGGAAGGAGTCAGGTTCACCAATGTTTTCTCCGTTCATCCTTGTTGCTCACCCAGTCGGGCATGCCTTGCCACCGGCGTGTATCCCACACGCCTGGGAACTTTTCAGCATCGTTCACGGATGTGGGTATCAGCTAATGATGTTCGATGCATGACTTCAATTCTGCGCGAAAACGGATATTACGCTTACAACGGCATGCAAGGCGGAGAGTACAAGACCGATTACAACTTTGAAGCAAAAGACCATCCGTGGGATTCGACACATTCCAAGGAAATCGAGTGGCGCAAGCGTGCCAAAGACCAGCCGTTTTTCGGACAGGTCAACCTGGTTCGCACCCATCAAAGCCAATACGGTCGGCGGCGTGTAGGAGAACATGATCCGCACCGATGTCACGATCCGGCAAAAATCCATTTGCCGCCTTACCATCCTGACACTCCGGCCGTTCGGGAAATATGGGCGGAATATCATGACCGTATGACAGAAATGGACGGACATTTCGCCAATATTCTGCGGCTACTGGAAACAGACGGACTGAAGGAAGATACTATCGTCATATTTCTCGGTGACAACGGCATGGGTATTCCAGCGGGAAAGGTCTGGATATGGGAGCAAGGGTTACATGTCCCTATGATCATTCGAATTCCGGAAAAATGGAAGCATCTACGAACCGCAAGCCCGGGTACTAACGACAATAGAATGATCAGCTTTCTTGACTTCGCCCCAACGATGCTTGCGCTATGCGGCATTCCCGTTCCGGATTATATCCAAGGACTGGTTTCCTTTGGACCGAATTCCGTCCGACGGGAATACTGCTTTGCCGCAAGGGATTTTCATGATGGCGCCGATTTCGACACTAGTCGTGTCGTGCGTAGCAACCAATTCCATTACATTCGCAACTTTATGCCGCAACAAGGCTGGGATCCCATTTTATACAGTTGGAGTAGAGCTCCCTACATGCTTACAGAATGGCTGAAAGTTGCCGAG
>JAFGTH010000021.1 GCA_016934225.1 Lentisphaerota bacterium
ACAGGTTTTATCAAGGTTCTCCTCCTTGTTGCGCGAGCCGAATGGAATCAGCATCGTGTCCGGTCCTACCGGATCAGGGAAAACAACCACGCTATATGCGGCATTGGGTCAACAGGATTCTTTGCGTAAAAACATAATGACAATAGAGGATCCGATAGAATACCAATTGCCGAATATCGGACAAATACAGGTGAAACCTAAAATCGGACTGACTTTTGCCGCAGGCCTTAGACATATCTTGCGACAGGATCCCGATATTGTCCTGGTTGGCGAAACCAGAGACATTGAAACGGCGGAAATTGCATTACGGGCATCATTGACCGGACATCTTGTGTTCACAACATTGCACACAAATGACGCCCCAGGCTCGGTACTGCGCCTGGTGGACATGGGCGTTGAACCTTATCTGCTGGCGTCTTGCCTTCGTGGTGTGCTTGCTCAGCGTCTAATAAGGCGTTTGTGCGAGAAGTGTAAAATTGCAGTTACACCTTCGGATGAAGATTTAAAGGCTCTTGTCGATGACGCAAGCCGGATAGACAGAAAAAAAATATTTGCGCCGGTTGGATGTCCTATGTGTTTGGAGGGATACAGCGGCCGTCTAGGCCTGTTCGAGTTGTTAGTCGTAGATAGGACAATGCAGGAATTAATCAGAGAAGGACACACCGATGGAAATGCATTGCGGCGTTGTGGAGAAGCAAACGGCATGACAACCCTGCGTACTGACGGAATATCAAAAGCAAATGATGGAAATACAAGCGTTCTTGAGGTAATCAACGTAACAGGATGATCGTGCGCATATAGCAGCGCGCTTTTGTGAACACTTCAATATCCCATGTCCACATACGAGTACAAAGGATTCAATGCAGTCGGTCGCCCTGTGCGGGGCATTATGGAAGCCCTGACAATCAAACAGGCCAGAGAAAAATTGGCCGCTAAGGGAATACTTGCAGAGAAAATAGCGGCAGGCGGACGTAAAGGACGTTTCCCATCCGATCAGAGAGCCGTGGTATATCAGGAGATCAGCAGTTTGTTGGCGGCCGGACTTACTCTTGAGCATGCTCTTAACGTAATGATTGATTCCCCGGATCGCAGCGGCATCCAAAGTGTGCTGGCCGGAGTGCGCGACGCTATTAAAGAAGGAGCGTCTCTGGCCTCTGCGTTGCAATCCGTAAGTTCGTCAGTTACGCCATTTGAACGTGCGATAATTGAAGCCGGCGAACGATCGGGCAATGTCGAAATCATGTTGACAAAATTAGGAGATTTTGTGACGGAACAAAAGAGACTTCACGAACGTGTTCAAAGCGCCTTGATTTACCCGGCGATTGTCGTTGGTGTAGGAATCTGTGTGGCTGTCGTAATGCTTGGTTTATTAGTTCCGAGAGCCAATGACATACTAGCGGACAGCAGTGTGCGTATGCCATGGTTAACACGCGCTGCAATTGTTGCAGGAGAGTGGACAATACGCGCTGGGCCGGTTGCGCTCATATTAGTTGTAGGTTCCGTGATTTGGTTTATGCGTAAATTGCGAAAAGAAGAAATGTTCAGAATGCGTTACGATCGTCTGTCATTCCGGATTCCGGTTATAGGCAGAGGACGTTTGCTGTTAGTCAATTTGCGATTTTCGCGAACATTGGCAATACTCCTTGACGGTGGCGTATCTGTGATTGACGCGTTGCGCCTTGCAGGGAAAGCAACAGGAAGCGCGTGGATCGAGATGATGACAGCCAGACAATCTGAACAGGTTCGGCAAGGCGCGAGCATATCTGAATCAATGCTCGAGATTCCTCCACTTGCAGCATCTCTGCCAGGTTGGATACGTGTTGGAGAAGCAAGCGGCGGTTTGTCGAATCTGCTTGCCAGAGCAGGAAAACGTTACGAAGAACAATGGAATGGATTCGTTGAACGCGGTCTCAATGTTTTGGAGCCGATTCTAATCCTGATTATCGGCGGGTTTGTGCTTCTGATTACGCTGGCGGTGCTGTTACCTGTTATGTCGTTGAGTCAGGCAATTGGAAATTAACCGGGTATTTGCGCGAATGCAGCGGCCCTTGCCCGATATTGGGCATATTGAGTGTAGCCTGAGTTCTTTGCAAGGTCCATGGCGGCACGGAAATCAGCGCCGACATCTTCAGGCGTATGCGCGTCTGAAGCAAAGGATATTGGGATGTTTCGCTGATACGCAAGTTTCAGAATTCCAGGTGACGGGTATATTTCCCGTACCGGTTTGCGAAGTCCGGATGTGTTAATCTCAATCCCCATGCCGGCCTTCGCCACTTTGTCCAGTGCCGGCGCCGCCATTTCGAGTATCGTATCGTCCGGAGGCCGCGCACCGAATTTCTTCGGCAGGTCAAAATGTGCGACCACATCATAGATCGCCGCGTCGGCCAGTTCGCCGACAAGTTGAAAATACCGCCGCCATTCCGCCTCAACATTACAGGCCTTCCATCGCGATTGATGAGAGGGATGATCGAACGGCCAGTCACCGATGTAGTGTACCGATCCAAGCACGAGATCGAATTCCTGAGAAGGCAGCCATGTTCGTTGAAATTCAAGACAACCAGGATAGTAGTCGGCTTCAATGCCGAAGAGCACTTCCAGTTTCGCAGTGCGGCGCACAGACGCAATCATCGCACGATAGACAGAAAA
>JAFGTH010000221.1 GCA_016934225.1 Lentisphaerota bacterium
AGACGTAGGCAATTGGCGTCGGATCGCCGGCCGTTACCTGCCCTTGGAGCAGGGCAGTGGTGTCTGTGATATTCGTAGCTCCGCCGTTGTTGTTCGCAAGCGGCGGAATATCGCCAATGACCGAGACATCATCCACATACATATGCTCGTTAAAGACATTTTCCCTTGAACTGAAACGAAGAACAAACGTGCCAACCGCATAGGCGTCCGAGAGGTTATAGGTTGCGTAGCTCCAGCGATCGTCGGTAGGGTTGAGATATTCTGCGATTTGTATCCATGTCCCGTCAATGCCGTCCGTGCTGTTTGTAGAAAAAGCGACGCGCAGTCCCTCGCCTGCGTCCACATCATCGGACTGCCAGTAGTATCTGATTTGCACATTGACATAGGCGCTCAAGTCAATGGGGACATAAGCTATGTCGTATGTTTCCGGTGTCCCAAAACCTTCATCACAGTCTTCAAAGGTAAGATGATTCCCGCCTGATGGAGGGACTGATCCTCCTGCCACATCTTCATTGGAAATTTTGACATCGTTGGCGTCGCCGTTTCCCTGATGAGTTGCCCAACCGGGTTCGTTTTGCGCGGTATCCGAGGAGCCGTTCCAGTTTCCGTCGGCGTTAGGGAATGTCTCATTGAAGATACTTGCACTGTAGCTTGTTAAAACCGAGGTGAAAAGCACGATAAGCGCATGAAAATGTATCGCGTGTTTTCGAACACATAGACCATGTGCTGTACTATATTTCATTACCTGTAAGATATTAACTATCTGTCGGCATCATATCGCAGATGATACACTTTATTTGTGGCTTCCCGTAATCAAGAAACAGCGGACACGAAAACTTGATAATGTGCAAACACAACTTTTTGTTGCGTTGTACAACACTACCGATTATCAACAATCTTATTATTGTCCATGATACACGAAATCTGGTCAAAAATCAATCAGCAATCGCAATTCATATCGCTTTTTACGGATTTTGTCCTGTGGGCGAATTTTCTAATAAAAGCCCTGCTATTCGGCAAGAAATGAAGCCAAGACGAGGTGCTTTCAAGGAATGGGGTATGGCACTTTTTAGTGGTATAATGCAGTTTATTATTATTGCTGCCGATTTTGCGATGGTAATTGGTGCTTTATGTTTACGTGAGCCGATGTATGCTTTGTAAATCACGCAGATTACTATTATCTGAAGCTACATCAGAGGGATAAAACCGAATGGTTGCAACGTTGTTTTTTTTAAGTATGGCTGGAGGATTTTTGTCCGGCTTAATAGGTATTGGTGGCGCTGTTGTGCTGATACCTCTGTTGCATTATGTGCCGCCTGTGCTTGGTTTTGGTCTGTTGTCCATGCGTGAAGTTGCGGGCATTACCATGATACAAGTGCTTGCGGCTTCGGTTTTTGGTTGGTTGGCCCACAAGCGCAATGGTTTTGTGCATATTCCGACCGTACTTGCAATCGGAATTCCTATGGGGATTCTTGCATTATGCGGCGCAGCTTTATCCAAGTTTATCAGCAATGAAAATATTTGCTTGTTTTTTGGCGCTATTGTTCTCATTGCGTTTTTTTTGTTATTCAAAAAGGCGTCTGACGAAATAAGCGGCAGTTCCGACGAGTTCAAGTTCAAACCATTTTTATCCGCGATTATTGGTAGCGTTGTTGGTTTTGTAACGGGAATTGTCGGCGCCGGCGGAGGATTTATTATTATTCCATTAATGATTGTGGTTCTAGGTGTACCTATGAGATTGGCGGTTGGGTCAAGTTTGGGAATAGTGTTTCTTGGATCATTGATGGGATCTGTGGGCAAGATAGCGACATCCCAGGTGGCATGGCGCTTTTTAGCGCCTGTCATACTTGGGTCTGTGCCAGCGGCGTTAATTGGCGCTTTTGTAAGCAAGAAATTGTCTCCCACATGTGTAAGATACGTGTTGATCATTTTTGTGTTTTTGACTCTTGTAGTTACCTGGGCTGATATACTGCGACGTTTCATTGGGTTGTCATGAACACGTTATTACGGCTCTTGTTATTAATGCCTTAATCTGCCTTCGCTTTTCGCTTTCGACTTGTCACTTTAGACCGGCGATCGGCGCTCTTTGGTTGTGGCCTCCGGCCGCCTTGTTTTATACGTGTGTTTTTAGCGCTATGAATGCCGTTAAAAACCGTCCCATCGTGGATTGATCTTGCGAAGCACTATTTGGCATTTTGCCGAACGATTCGGATTGAAAGTCGAGAGTTAAGACGGAAATAGTTATCGTCAGAGTCAATATGATAAAGTTTTTACAACGATAACAATGCATCGGAGTGCATGCTTACCGTCTGTTTTTTGAGGCTGCCCACGGGTGTGCTCAGTGTCTGAGGGATAGGACAAGCTATTTATTGTAAAGTCAAAAAAAGAAAAGCGCTATTGGTGTTTTAAACAATATACGTTGGATCAATTAGACTTTCTACCGGCGATTCCTTTTGTTGCCTTCGAGACGGTTTTGGCTTTTTCTTTTGGGCGTAGTGCTCGGCATGCCTTGCCTGCCTGCCACATTTCAGAATTACCCATTTGGGCCAGCTCCTTGTCGAGCAATTGTTTGTAATTTTTCCCGCCGCAAGAGCTGATTACCCGTTTAGTTTCTTTGCCAGACGCGACAGCTTTATAGAGTTGGTTGAACGTCGGCAGGACTGCTTTCTTAAATTTTGGTTTCCAGTCGAGGGCGCCTCTTTGGGCTGTTGCAGAGCAGTTCGAGAACATCCAGTCCATTCCGTTTTCATCAACCAAGCGGATGAGGCTCTGAGTAAGCTCCTCAACAGTTTCGTTGAAAGCTTCGCTGGGTGAATGTCCATGTTTGCGCAGAATTTCGTATTGAGCTTCCATTACGCCGGCCAGTGCGCCCATCAGTACGCCGCGTTCGCCAGTGAGATCGCTGTATACCTCATGTTCGAAGGTTGTTGGGAAGAGGTAACCGGAACCTATTCCGATACCCAGCGCGATACAACGCTCTTCTGCGCGTCCTGTGGCGTTTTGGAACACTGCATAACTGGAGTTAATGCCGGCGCCGGACAGAAAATTTCTTCGAACCGAAGTGCCGGATCCTTTGGGTGCAACCATTATTACGTCAATGTTTTTGGGAGGTATGATTTGTGTCTGGTCTTTGTACACTATGGAGAATCCGTGAGAAAAGTAGAGGGCATTACCGGTTTTTAAGCATTTCTTGATTGTCGGCCAGATCAGACGTTGCGCAGCGTCCGTGACAAGCATCTGTATAATTGTGCCTCGTTTTGCGGCTTCCTCAATTTCAAAAAGAGTTTTTCCGGGAATCCATCCGTCATTTTTAGCTCTATTCCAATCGTTCTTAAACGCTTTTGACTGACCGATTATGACCTTGAAGCCATTGTCCTTCAGGTTGAGGGCCTGTGCGGGGCCCTGAACGCCGTATCCGATGATAGCTATGGTCTCATTCTTCAAGACTTTTTTCGCTTTGGATATGGGAAACTCCTTGCGCATAACAACTTTTTCTCTGACGCCGCCGAAGTTGATAGTAGCCATATAACTGCTCCCAATTGGTAGAGTATCTTTTAATTTTGCACAAACATTACGCATAGTAGGCGTTCTGGCTTTCAGGTCAACTGTTTTCTATTGCGTTTTTTTAAAACAAGGTACTAAGTTCTTTCAGATTTGACGTTGGAGTGCAAAAGCATATGATATGTCACATGATGGAGACCGGGCAGATTCGCGCATTGAGTTTGCTTTCGGGCGGCTTGGACAGTCAGTTGGCTATATGCATTCTGAAAGACCAGGCTGTGGACGTGCATGGAATAGCCTTTGACAGTCCTTTTTTTTGTATTGCGGCGGCAGAGAAGGCCGCTGTTGATTTAAATATTCCTCTTCATGTAGTAAACTTCACCGCAGACATTGTGTCACTTCTTTCGAATCCGAAGCATGGTTTCGGTTCCTGTCTTAACCCGTGCGTGGATTGTCATGCGTTGATGTTACGGCGCGCCGGCGAATTGATGGAAGAGATTGGTTGTCATTTCTTGAGCACGGGCGAGGTTTTGAATGAGAGGCCGATGTCGCAGAATTTCGAAAATTTGGCGATTGTTGCCAAAGAGTCGGGGTATGCTGATGTTATTGTGCGACCATTGAGCGCCGGTCTTTTACCGGCGACCAGGCCTGAGAAAGAAGGGTGGATTGACCGATCCAGGCTGTTGTCACTGGCTGGGCGAAGTCGAAGATCTCAGTTCAAACTTGCGGAAGAGTATGCTCTAAAGAATTATCCGTCGCCTGCGGGCGGATGCCGCCTGACTGAGCCCAATTACGCGAAAAGATTAATGGATCTCCGTGATCATGAGGGTTTGCACGGTGTTGGTTCGATTATGTTGCTTCGCTTTGGTCGTCATTTTCGTTTGGCGGACAAAGTGAAATTAATTGTTGGCAGAAACGAAAATGACAATGTTTATCTGGAAGGCAACGCTGAATTGTACGACATAGTTCTGAAGATTGAAGAAGTGCCCGGTCCAACAGGGTTGATGCCTTTGACATCTCGCGAAGATCATGTTCGACTAGGCGCTGCAATTTGTGCGCGGTACTGTGATGCGCCTGGTGACTCGGAAGTCACAGTGAGAATCAGATCATCACGCGGCATGGGGAAAATAAAAGTGTTGCCAGCGACGCCGGAACAAATCAATCATTTGCGAATTTGAACCGCATAGTCTTTTACGCGTGCAGAATGACATACAGAACCCATGTAAATGCCGCAATCGCGAAAACGCAGATTCCGATAATGATCCCTATAAACATCCATTTTCTGTTGCGTTTTGCGCCAAATGCGAATGAGCCTCCGATCGGCGGCGTTCTGTTCCCGGCGTGAAGATTGGCGGATTTTGCTATTACTGCAATTCGTACGGTCGAACCTACATCTGCCGCAGGTTCATCCACTTCAACATCTTCGCCATCGAACATTACTGAAGTCGAACCGACAATAATGATATCTCCCGGTTCAAGTTTGGCTTCGGATGTTGGCACATCGTTTAGGCGAGTCTGATTTGTGGCG
>JAFGTH010000222.1 GCA_016934225.1 Lentisphaerota bacterium
CGTTGCTTGAACTGGGCGCAGGATTTCATCCTGATCTCACAGGGAGCGAGAACATTTACCTCTATGGGGCAATAATGGGTCTCTCGCGTGCGCAGATGAGGGACCGCTTCGATGCGATTGTTCGTTTTGCAGGCATTGAACACTACATAGATCAGCCGGTTAAACACTATTCATCGGGGATGTATGTCCGACTCGGATTTGCCGTTGCTGTTGAGGTGAACCCGGACATTCTTCTCATAGACGAAGTACTTGCGGTGGGGGATTCGGAATTTCAGAGAAAATGCATTGAAAAAATGCAGGATTTTCGAGATCACGGCAAGACAATGCTCATAATTTCGCATGACCTTAGAACAATTCAATCAATCAGCGACCGAATAGTGGTGCTTCAAGAGGGCAAAATAGTCGGAATCGGCTTGCCTGACAACATGGTGCGCGCGTATCAGTCAATAGCCCGACGTGGTGAAACGAGCGGTATTGCGAGGGAGTGGGGGACCGGTGATGCTCGAATTACTGGCGTACGATTCATGGACGATAGCGGAAAAGAGACCGCTGAGTTTGAATGGGGTGCGACATTGTGCGCTGAGATTGCATACGAGACGTCAAAACGGATTGATAATCCTGTCTTTGGTTTTTCGATGGGAGACATGCGCGGACGTACGGTATTCGGTAACAATACACAGATAGAGGGTATTGTGATTCCGATGATCGAAGGCACAGGCAAAATTTCGCTGAGACTTAAGAAACTGAACATGGCCGCAGGAACATACCTCTTCTCGTTTTCTCTTCATTCTTCCGATCATCGGATCAATTACCATCGTTTGGATAATCAATTTCCTGTGGCGGTGTCCTGCAATAAATCGTTTGAAGGCTGTTGCTACATGGATACTACTTGGACCGTTAAATGACCATGGAACCTCCCAGCGCTCTTGAACCGGTCGCAATTCGAGAAATAATCAGTCGCGCTTTGCAGGAAGATATCGGAACGGGCGATGTGACGTCGCTATCACTTGTTTCTCCGGATACTGTGATAGACGCTGTCATAGTCGCACGTAGCCCTTGTACGATATCCGGAAATTGTGTTGTAGCTGAGGTTTTCCGCGCCATTGATGACAAAATAAGGTATGATGCGCTGATTCCGGACGCCGAACAGGCGGCAAAGAATGATATTGTTGCTGAAATCTACGGTCGAGCGCAACCTATTCTTGCAGGCGAACGAACAGCGCTGAATTTTATGCAACGGATGTCCGGGATTGCGACGTTGACAAGGCAATTTGTTGAGAAGGCAAATGCGTACGGTGTGTTGATCCTGGATACCAGAAAAACTACTCCAACGCTTCGCGTGTTCGAAAAATATGCCGTCCGCTGCGGAGGAGGATCCAACCACCGGATGAGCTTGGATAAGATGATATTAATCAAGGACAATCATAGGCGTCTCTGGAAAAACGGCGATTCTTCTACGCTTAATGAGGCGGTTAATGAAGCACGCGGCAGGTTTGGCGGATTGCCCGTAGAGGTCGAAGTAGAGACCGTTGCGGAATTGGAATCGGCGCTGATTGCCGAGCCGGATTGGATCCTGCTCGACAATATGACTCCCTCACTTATGAAGGAATGCGTTCGCGTATGTAAGGGCAGGTGTAAGCTGGAAGCATCGGGGGGCATATCAATTGACAATGTGTCCGAGATTGCAGCAAGCGGAATAGATGCCGTATCACTGGGTTGTCTGACGCATTCGGCGCCGGCTGCCGATTTATCCCTGGAGATATCAGCAAATGCCTGAAACTGTTTTCATTGTTGACGTTGGCAATACGAGTACGACAGTAGCATTGGGACGTGCCGGCCGGATTATAAATATCCATCGCATGCCTACTGTTGAAACAAGCGCCAAATCGGTTCGATCTCTGGTGAAATATGTACTTGGTTCGCATCGCGCCACAGGGTCAATTGTGTCTTCGGTCGTTCCGAAAGTTGATAAAACATGGCGATCGTTATTGGAAGCGGCTATTGGGAGCAGGCCTTTGATGGTTAACCATAGACTTAAGCTTAGTGTCGCGATTGATTATCCGCACCCTGAAACTGTCGGCGGCGATCGCCTCGCCAACGCATGTGGCGCAGTGGACAGATACGGTGCTCCGGTAATCGTCGCTGATTTTGGAACTGCATTGACGTTTGATGTTATTTCGAAAGACTGTGTATATATCGGTGGTGTGATTGCGCCGGGTCTTCCGCTTATGACCGATTATTTGGCGGAACGAACCGCTCTGCTTCCTGAAATCAAGCTGAAAGGGTCTCACGGCAAGATCGGTAAAAGCACGGTAGAAGCAATGAGGATTGGCGCCAGGTTAGGTTATAGGGGGATTGTTAAAGAACTGGCTAATCACCTGTTGTCCCTGCCGGGCATGCGGAACGCTACAGTTTGCGCAACCGGCGGTTTTGCGCGATGGGTATTGGACGATATTGATATGCCGATTCGTTTTTCTCTTGATTTGACTCTATACGGACTTCACGTTATTTATAAAATGAATATGGGAACGCAATAACATGCTCGACAACGTATATGCAGTAATAATGGCAGGTGGGCGCGGAGAACGTTTCTGGCCGCTGAGCACGTCCAAGCATCCGAAACAGGTGCTTTCTCTCATCGGCAATAAACCGATGTTGGCGATGGCTATTGATTACGTTAACGGGCTGATTCCGCCGGAACGCATTCTCATCATAACAAGCGAAGATCTTGTTAACGCCACATGCGAGGCTGCGCCTATGCTGCCTCGTCGCAATATTATTGGAGAACCGTTCGGACGCGATACTGCCGCGTGCGTTGCTCTGGCTTCCGCTATTGTGAAATCGCGCCATGGTTCAACAGGTTTCTGCATACTTACAGCCGACCATGTAATTGAAAATCTTGACACATTTCAATCCACACTTCGCGACGGATTCGATTTGGCCATGTCAATGGATGTGTTGATTACAATTGGAATTCGGCCTGCCTTTCCAAGCACTGCGTTTGGATATATTGAAGCCGGATCTCAGATCAAACGGGACGTTAAAACGGAGTTTTTTTTGACAAAACGATTTGTTGAAAAACCGAATATAGAAACCGCCGGAACATATGTTAAAGATGGGAACTTCTTGTGGA
>JAFGTH010000223.1 GCA_016934225.1 Lentisphaerota bacterium
GACGGTATATTGCGGCATTATTAATTGGTAATACCATGAAATGTGAAATATGCGGGCTAAATGAAGCGACCATGCATTTTACGCAGGTGAGTGAAGGAGTGACTCGAGAAATGCATGTATGCGCGGATTGTGCAAAGAAACACGGGCTTGAGTTCAATTCGCCACTGGCCATGACCGATTTTTTGTTTGGAATCGAGTCCGACGAGGATTCAAATTCCGATTTAAGCGATGACCGTGTATGTCCGGCGTGTAATATGAGATCTGCCGATTTCAAGCGTTTGTCCCGGTTGGGATGTCCTGTTTGTTACGAGACGTTTGGAGAAGAATTGTCGGATATTCTGGAAACCATGCACAAAGGGTCCAGACATATAGGCAAAGTGCCTTCAACAGTGGCAACAACCTCTATGCTGTCGTCATTACAGGACTTGCTGAATAAAGCAGTGGCGGCACAGAACTTTGAAGATGCGGCGGAGCTGCGCGATAAAATTCGCGAACTGAAAACGGAAAAAAGCAATCTTAGAATGCTTTAATATGACTGGTGCGTGTGGAGCACGAGATGATAGATGAAATGGTCAGAAAACCCGGGCCTTGGTTGTCAACGCAGAAAGACACCGGTATAATCATCAGCAGTCGAGTTCGTCTGGCCAGAAATATCGCCGGATTTCGTTTTCCGGGATGGGCTGATGAACAAGAAGCCATATGTTTATGCGAGGATCTGCGCAACGCTCTTGTTGCTTTGCCAGCGATAGCGGATTCCGATCCGATTTGCTTCGACATGAACAGTTTGCCGCCCGTTGACAAGGACATATTAAAAGAAAGGCACCTCATAAGCAACGAACTGGCTTTAAAAGGAGCGGGAAGCGCTTTGATTGTGGCGAGGGATGAGCATGTCGGGGCAATGATTAACGAAGAAGACCATTTGCGTCTTCAGGCAATCAGCCCTGGCCTTAACCTGAAGGCCGTTTGGGAAAAGATAAACAACGTGGATACGCAGTTGGAAAATAGATTTGAATATGCGTTTTCAAGCAGGCTTGGATATCTTACAGCATGCCCAACCAATGTGGGTACCGGATTGCGTGCCAGCGTTATGATGCACCTTTCCGGATTGAGATTGTTGAATGAGATAGATGCCGTAATCAGAGGCTTGGATAAGATGGGTTTTGCAGTGCGCGGTTTACTGGGCGAAGGCTCGGAGGCCAACGGCAACATGTTTCAAATCTCGAATCAGGGAACGCTTGGTGAGACCGAAATGCAGATTCTCGACAACCTTGTCGAGATTGTAGAAGAGGTGGCCGGACATGAACAGAATGCGAGAGAACGATTGATGTGTGATCAGCGGACATATCTCCACGATCAGGTCGCAAGAGCGCTCGGTGTGCTTATGTTCGCGAGAATGCTTTCGTCAACTGAGGCAATAGATCTTCTTTCCGGTTTAAGGCTTGGCGTGGAATTGGCTATAATCCGTGGTCTGTCCGTAATGGATATCAACGAAATTATGCTCTTGACGCAGCCGGGGCACCTGCAGAAGATGTCTGCCAAGATTTTGAGCATCAGGGAACGTGACGAAATTCGCTCCAAAATTGTAGCGGAAAAACTTAAAAATGTGCATATGTGCGATTAAACAAATGCGCGGGAAGCAGTCTAAATGAACGGGTTCGGTAATTTTACACCAAGAGCTCAGCGCGCGATTCAACTTGCGCAACGGGAGGCGGATCATTTCAACCATCCGTATATTGGCACTGAGCATTTGCTGCTTGGTCTGGTAGCGCTTGGAGAAGGCGTAGCTGTCAAGGTGCTTGAGCGAATGGGCATATCGCTTGAAAAGGTGCGTTTGGAAGTCGAAAAAGCTGTTGGGCAAGGACCGGCGACAAAAACAGTTGGCAATGTGCCGTTCACTCCTCGATCAAAAAAAGTTCTGCAGCTTGCTATTGCTGAAGCTCAGGCTTTGAGTCACACATATGTTGGAACGGAACATATTTTGCTGGGATTATTGCGAGAAGGCGAAGGCGTGGCGGCGCAGGTGTTGAGAAATCTCGACGTAGATATCGAATCGGCTCGAACTGAAGTAATGAGGGAACTTGATCCGAATTTCGATGCGGATGAAGAAGAATTGATTGCTGGAGAAGTTGCGGGTAAGACAAAGGAGACGAGTGATGCCAAGACGCCGGCGTTGAACACATTTGGCCGTGATTTAACGGAATTGGCCAAAAAGAACGAACTCGATCCGGTAATTGGCCGTGTTGAAGAACTAGAACGAGTTGTTCAGATTCTTTGCCGTCGAAACAAGAACAACCCTGTGCTTCTCGGCGAGGCAGGCGTAGGCAAAACTGCAGTCGTCGAAGGTTTGGCGCAAGCAATTGTGGAAGGCAACGTGCCAGAGATCATGCGCGGAAAGCAGGTTGTCACTCTTGATATGGCTCTGATGATTGCCGGCACAAAGTACCGCGGTCAGTTTGAAGAGCGGATCAAAGCCGTTATGGATGAGATTCGTCGCTCAAAAAATATAATACTCTTTATAGACGAATTACATACAATAGTAGGCGCAGGATCGGCCGAAGGCGCAATGGACGCGTCGAACATCATAAAACCGGCATTGGCTCGCGGCGAGTTGCAGTGTATCGGCGCCACGACAATGACCGAATACAGAAAATTCATCGAAAAGGATTCCGCTCTCGAACGCAGATTTCAGCCGGTGCGAATTGACGAACCGTCCGTTGAAGACACCATATTGATTCTTCACGGCATCAGGAGCCGTTACGAACAGCATCATAACGCCGCCTATACGGATGAGGCGCTTGAAACTGCCGCGCGTCTTTCCGCCAGATACCAGCCCGGCAGATTCCTGCCGGACAAGGCCATAGATGCGATTGATGAGGCAGGTGCCAGAGTGCGAATTCTCTCAACAACGCGTTCGCCCGACCTGCGAAAACAAGAGCTGAAAATAGATGAGATCCGAATTCAGAAAGAAAACGCGATCAAACAGCAGAAATTTGAGGAAGCCGCCAGCCTTAGAGATAAAGAAAGAAAAGAACGAGAAATTCTGGACGCGATTATTGAACGATGGAAAGCCGAGAACGAGGAAAAAAAGCTGGTCGTCACTGCCGACGATGTAACCGCCGTCGTGTCCAAGACGACAGGAGTCCCTCTCAGCAGGATGGAAGGCCGCGAGTTAACTCGCTTGTTAAACATGGAGAAAGTTATTGCGAAATCCGTCATTGGTCAGGATGTGGCGGTGGAAACGATATGTAAAACGTTGCGCAGATCACGTGCCGACCTGAAAGATCCAAGACGACCGATAGGATCATTCATTTTTCTGGGTCCCACAGGGGTAGGCAAGACTTTGCTTGCGAAAATGTTGGCGCAATTTATGTTCGATGACGCGGATGCGCTTGTTCAGATTGATATGTCTGAATATATGGAAAAATTCACAGTCTCTCGTCTCATCGGTTCTCCTCCAGGATACGTCGGCCATGAGGAAGGAGGGCAATTAACGGAGAAGATACGGCGGCGTCCGTACTCGGTTGTGTTGCTCGATGAAGTGGAAAAAGCGCATCCTGATGTTATGCATATGCTTCTCCAGATACTTGAGGAGGGTAAATTAACCGATAGCTTCGGCAGACATGTGGATTTCAGAAATACTGTTGTGATTCTCACTTCAAATCTCGGATTTGATTCGTCCAAAAAAATGGCCGGGCTAGGCTTTGGAAATGGAAAGTCCACGGCAACCGGGAACTACGAACAACTCAAGACTCGAATGATTGATGAAGCTAAACAGATATTCAAACCGGAATTGCTGAATCGTTTCGACGATATTGTTGTGTTTAGGCAATTGACCAGAAAAGATATTGAGAAAATCCTCTCGCTTGAGATGTCAAAAGTTGAGGAGCGCTTGGTGTCCAAGGGCAAACAACTCAAACTGCGCAAGTCTGTACGCTCTTTTCTCATGGATAAGGGTTTTGATGCGGATCTTGGCGCCAGACCGTTGCGCAGAGCGATAGAACGCTATATTGAGGATCCGCTTGCGGAAGAAATACTTCGAGGTCATCTTCAGGATAATATAATAGAAGCGACGTTGCAGGACGATTCCATTATTTTCCGACAGAAGTCAACGGTCAGCAAATAATGGCGAAGAAAGCTTGCAATATGCTCGGCATCGTGTAAATATCCTGCCTTTTTGTGGAAGTAGACGAATGATCTGTGGCCTGTCGGTCACTTGGGAGGGTGCATGGCTGTTAAGGTCAGATTGACAAGAACTGGCGGAAAGAACGATATCTGTTATCGCGTTGTGGCGGCGGATACGAGATCACCGCGCGATGGCCGTTTCCTGGAAATATTGGGTTGGTACGACCCCAAAAGGGAAGGAATCAATTTCCAGCTCAAACAGGAACGCATAGATTACTGGAAGAGCAAAGGCGCGTTGCTCACTGATACGGTGAAAAGCCTTATCAGAAAAGCAAACAGGGCGGCGAAGCAGGGCAATCCGGTATGAATTGACCGGCTGGAAGTTCTCACGCGTCTTATTTATTTAGCAGGCAGATAGGATGTGCGATCCGCTTTCGATTGATGTTGTTACAATATTCCCCGAAATTTTAAATGGATTTCTTGGCGAAAGCATGTTGAAGAAAGCCGCGCGTATGGGTGCCGTGCGGTACGGGGTAGTAAACCTTAGGGATTTTACAAAGGACACGCACCGTACAACAGACGACCGGCCATATGGGGGCGGACCCGGCATGATCATGAAGCCGGAGCCTTTATTCGACGCCGTTAAGTCGGTGCAGCAACCGGGGTCAAGAGTTTTGCTTATGACCCCGCAGGGACGACGATTTGAACAGACAATTGCGGCGGAACTTGCTGCTGAGCAGCACTTGGTTTTCGTGTGTGGTAATTACGAGGGTGTGGACGAAAGAGTTCGAGAATTTCTGGTTACCGATGAATTATCAATCGGCGACTATGTATTGACCAACGGCGTTTTGGCGGCCGCAGTAATTATTGACGCTGTTGTGAGGCTGCTCCCGGGTGTGCTTGGTTGCGCAGCATCGGTTGTGGATGAATCTTTCGTCTCGGGGCGAATTGAGTATCCGCAGTATACGCGTCCGGTGGAGTACAATGGGGCCAGAGTGCCGGAAGTATTGCTGTCGGGCGATCATGAGGCTATAGCACGATGGCGCAAGGAACAATCGGAGAAGAGAACACGGGAAAGACGCCCGGATTTGCTGGATAGAAAATAGAACGCGCCGACACATATCCGTCATAGCGCGATTGGAGAATACAAATGAATGCAATTATCAACAAAATTGACAAACAAAACGCGAAGAACAACTTTCCTCAATTCAGAGTTGGAGATGCCGTAAAAGTGCATGCGAAGATTCGGGAAGGCGACAAGGAACGCATTCAGGTTTTTT
This sequence comes from Lentisphaerota bacterium, assembly GCA_016934225.1. GTDB lineage: Bacteria > Verrucomicrobiota > Kiritimatiellia > UBA8416 > JAFGTH01 > JAFGTH01. The sequence goes on from JAFGTH010000223.1 coordinate 5,403, forward strand.
CTGGAACGGTCATTGCCATGAATGGCAGTGGTGCGAAGAAGTCTTTTACCGTAAGACGCATATCGCACGGCGTCGGCGTTGAGAAGGTGTTCCCTGTGTACGCGCCTCATACTACCAGAATTGAAGTTCAGCATTCATCGCATGTTCGACGCGCAAAACTTTATTATCTCCGACATTTGACAGGGAAGAAAACCAGGTTGAGGGAAAAAACCAGGAAGTAAACAAAGCGTGCTCCGGTTCGAGCGTCAGTATTGGCATAGCGGTGTACGGCGGTTGGCTGGGGTGGATGAGGCCGGCCGTGGGCCTTTAGCCGGTCCTGTAGTCGCCGCAGCGGTCGTTTTCGAACCCTCGTTTGCGGAAAAGGAGGAGAACGGGCTTTTGACCGGTCTCACGGATTCCAAGAAATTGTCTCTGTCGGCCAGGGAAAAATTCGCGAAAATCCTATGGGAATCTCCGTTTGTGGATGTCGGCGTAGGTTTTGCCGATGTTGAAGAAATTGACGAGTTAAATATTCTCAATGCTTCGCATATCGCTATGGCTCGAGCAGTTCGCCGACTGCCCAGACCGGCGGATTACATTATTGTTGACGGACTCGAAGTCAAAGGGTTGCCTCATGCCTCCACTCCAATAATAAGGGGAGACTCGAAAAGTCTATCTATTGCGGCCGCCAGCGTGATAGCAAAAGTGACTCGCGACAGCAGAATGAGTGAATTGGACCGTATATACCCGCAGTATGGATTTGCTGCTCACAAAGGATATGGCACAAAGTTCCATATTCAAGCTCTGTTCGAATATGGTCCTTCGCCTGTACATCGCAAATCGTTCAGACCGGTTCGGGAAGCTGATGATATCAGACGACGAATCAAGGAGGGACAGCGTCAGAATGAGCTGGGAATGCCAGGACACAGGTGAGTGGGGAGAAAAACTAGCGGCGAAAATGTTGCGCCGGAAACGATACAGAATACTCGGGCGCAGGGTTAAGGTGGGGAACCGCGATGAGATTGACATTATAGCGCGAAATGGGGAAATGCTCGTATTTGTGGAAGTAAAAACGCGCAAAACCGAGGCGTATGGTTCTCCCGCAAGCGCGGTGGACAAATGGAAACGTCATACATTGTCCAGGGCTGCTGTTCGATATCTGAAAAAACTGCGAGTACCGAATGTGTGTTTCAGGTTTGATGTCGTCGAGGTGATCGGAAATCCAGACGATGGGGAACCGGAATTGCGCCACATCGTTGACGCTTTTCAATTAGACAAACGTTATTCGCTGCCATTTTAACGAATAACGCTATGCCGTCACCAGCCTGGCACATGTAGTGTATGTATCAAGTTCTGTTTATGCTCATTGACGCGTTGTTGTCCGACAAGTTGGCAGTTTGAAGGGTTGACGTTCATATTTATTGGCAATATAGTTATTACGATAAAGTTTGATTTAATAATTTCGCACAAGAGTTGCTTGAAAAGTTACGGTTTGTGTGGACTTGGGAAGCAAAGGCGCTTTTAGTCAGGAACAATATTGTGAACAACCGATATTTTTGCGCAATCGCATTCTTCATCGTTGCATCGCTGCACGTTTATGCTCTTGAACGGTCTGAACTCTCGCCTGATGCGCAGAAACTGGTTCCGGACGGCAAGTTTGTGGTGATCGAGCTTGAAAACAATCGCAGTCTCAGCGGCATAGTGACTTTTGAGAGCGACGAGAAAATCGTGTTGCGGATCCAGCGAAAGGGCGGAATCGCCTCGAGTCGAACAATAATGAGAAGCGATATCAAAAACATGACCGCCGGTGATATCAGTTCGATGCTTGCTGAACGATTGTTGGAGATAGAGATTGGGGTCAAGGGCAAGGGGACTAGAGAAGAATACAAAAAGGCGATAGAGCTTTATGCGGAATTTGTGGACAAGTGTCAAAATGCAC
>JAFGTH010000224.1 GCA_016934225.1 Lentisphaerota bacterium
AACAGTCGGCTGGACGAGATGCAATCAGCGATTCTGAGAGTCAAACTCAAATATCTGGATCAGTGGAACCAGAGCCGACGTCAGATCGCGGAGTGGTACAATGAATTGCTCCACAGTTCCGATCTTGTTACACCTATCGAAAAAGATTACGCCGAACACGTCTATCATCTGTATGTCGTCCGTTGCAAAAACAGGGACACGGTACAAGCAAACCTTGCTCATCGCGGGATACACACGCAGATTCATTATCCTGTACCGGTTCACATGCAGCCGGCCTATCGAGACTTGGGATTTCATATTTCCCTACCCACCACCGAACAGGTATGCCGTGAAATTCTCTCTCTACCGATTCATCCATGGTTGAGCAGAGACGACGTGCAGGGGGTTGCCGATGCGATGGCAACAACATAGAAGGAACTCATGAAGCTTCTTGTGATAGCAAGGAATCCTAACCGGGCGAGCTTCAGGCTTCGGATCGCCTGTTATCTTGAGCTCCTGCATTCCAAAGGCATCCATTCCGAGGTGAAGATTTTACCGGCCGGGGCGCTGGCTCGTCGAAAGCTGTTCCAGCAGGCCGCCGATGTTGATTGCATTTTTCTTCATAAGAAACGTTTGAATGCCTTTGATGCTTTTTGGCTGCGGCGATACGGTAAAAAAATTATTTATGATTTCGACGATGCCATTATGTACAGCGCCGACACGCCGGAGAGGGATAGTCCGGCGCACTTCAGGCCTTTTCGCCGAACTGTAGAATTAGCCCATAAGGTCATCGCCGGAAATCCGTACCTGGCCGATCATGCGTTGAAATTCCATCGCGATGTAGAGGTGTTACCGACGGGGCTGAATACAAAGGCGTATAGAATCGAGGCGGAGACGAAAAAAGACGGAAAAATTCGTCTCGTTTGGATTGGCAGCAAAAGTACATTGAGTTATCTTTTAGAGTTGAAATCCGTATTGGAAGAAATCGGGGGGTGTTTCAATAACGTTGTGTTAAGGATCATTTGCGATCAGTTTTTCGATCTGCAAAATATGCCTGTCGAGAAGCATGCCTGGTCTCTTGAGACGCAGGTTGCTGATTTGGTTACCAGCGATATCGGTTTGGCGCCCTTGCCGGACAATCGGTTTGCGCGAGGTAAATGCGGTTTCAAGATTTTGCAATACGCCGCGGCGGGTCTGCCCACGATCACATCTCCCGTCGGAGTGAATGCGGACTATGTCAAGCATGGCGAAACGGGGTATCACGCTTCAGATCACAGGCAATGGATCGACGGAATTACCGAGCTTATCCAAAAGCCTGAACTCAGGAAAGAAATGGGGTGTGCCGCACGAACTGACGTTGAGAGATTCGATATTGAAGTCATTGGTGAGAAGCTATACAGACTGCTTATTGAATGAATCAAGAAAATCGGCATTCATTTTTTTCGAAACGCTCCCTGTCCCTGGCACGTCGGATTCGGTATGTCAGACGGCATTTGTGGTATCGGACGGAATCGAGGTCCATGAGCATCGGTCCGTTTTTTGCCATCAAAATGTTCGTGTGTTTTAAATCGCCGTGAGTAATGTGATATTTTTCCAGTTGATCGAGGAGTTTTTTTACCTGTTGCATTCCATTCTCTCGCTCCTCAGCAGCAAGGTTCTTATCCCGTAGAAATTGATACATACTTGGCCCTTCGGTGTATTGGGTCACTAAATAGGACTTCCATACGAGCGGCCCTTTGCGTTGCTCAATATAGGCCAGAGGTTTGGGAGTCGGTATGCTATGCATACTGAAATGATGGGCGTGCAACCATCCCCGACGGGCGCGCGATCTCTTGATCGTATGCCGGAGAGAGTGAATGAAACCCTTGTGATTATAGCGTTTTACGACGATATCCATGCCGGCCCACTTCACGCGTGAGACGTAACAGGTATTGCCGTTCTTGAGGATCTGTCCGGTATCCATATGACAATCGATTTGTGTTATGAAATCAACGAGTTCGCTTTCCTCGCCGAGGCCTCTGTCTATTATGGCAAGGAAGCCACCGGTTTTCATTCGCCGGAATCGCTTGCTTGTTCGCAGGCATTTCTTCAAACCGTGACGGATCACTTTATTAAGTTCCGACGTTGATAATTTGTCTATCAGGTGTTTATCAGACGGTTCGAAATCCCAACTGCGAATCTTGAAGTACTCTTCGCAAAGTGCCTTGGTGTCTTGGGGATTAGCGGCGGGCACGTAGCAGACTAATAATGCCAGTTGAGAAAGACTGGTTCTTCTCGGGATCTCGTATTGTGAGAATCGAATTTGGCCGGGATCGAGAGTATAGATTTGATCTTCCGCCTGTAGAAAATTCTCCAGATGCATGTCTTTTTGTATAATTCCTTTACTGTGCTGTTTCGCCAGTTCCCGGCCGACCTGCATGACTAAATCCATTTTTTGGTGATTGTCTTCCGTCCCGTAATAGACGTTTAAGGCTGTTACGGAATTCATGATCTTCTGGATGACAACGACCCAACGACCGTCTTCCGCTCTGCCGTAAAATAAGGGTTTGGCCGAATTCAATTGGCGTTTTTGGAGTTGGCTCAATCCTTCAACTTCTCTATTGAGATGGCGTCTGGCGCTGAGTTTATGGGAGAACATCTTGGCGATGACGGGAGTGTCATTCCAACGGGCATCGTAGATATGTCGTCTTCCGGGAACGGTGCGGATCAAGGCTGTGCAGAACAACGTTTCTTCCCCATTTTCAGAAGAGGTGTTTTTAATCCGAAGTTCGAATGGGAATTCCGCCATACATTGTCGCTTTCGTACGGATTA
>JAFGTH010000225.1 GCA_016934225.1 Lentisphaerota bacterium
CATGGCTCGTCGCTGATGATGCCGAGCGCGTTGAAACCGCACAACGGAATGCGGCTTAATTCATCTGCGCCACCGGCAACTGCAATATCACAGATTCCGGTTCGAAGCCATGTAAATGCCACGCCGATGGCGTCGGCACCTGATGAACATGCGTTGGCGACCGTCAGCGAAGGCCCTTTGGCGCCAATTGCTGTTGCCACTGCTTGTGATACGTTGCCCTTTAAGTATCTATCCACAGAACCCATTGGCGCTGATTTGGTTTTCCTGTAAGAGCCGTAGAAATCTATATCATTGAGCTGACATGCCACCGTGGTGCCCATACAGACTCCAACCCGGTTGGCGTTTGGGAAATGGTCAAAGCATGCATCTGCCATGGCGTCTTTTGTCGCATGCATGGCGAGACGCAACGTTCGCATCTGTTCGCCGACACGGTCTTTTGGAATATGACGCACCTCAAACACAGGTTGGTCAAGAGATGTCTCGAAGATGTTGACTTTGCATGTGTTCTGTGCGCCGGATTCAAAGCATTTAAGTGTCTCGGCAATATTTGTGCCCGCCGCCGAAATGACACCCATGCCAGAAACAACAATCCGAGGTGGATTCATGCCCGTGATGACCCTGTGATCTTGAATTGTTCAAAACAAAACTGAAGGTGTATTCGTTAAACTCTGTCCGGTGTTGTATGTTCGTGGACGTAATTAGCGAGCGAGTTAATTGACGCGAAAATTTCTCGCCCCATTTCCATGTCTTTTACTTCTATGCCGTAATTTCGTTGTAGAATCACAACAATTTCCACAGCATCCAGAGAATCCAAACCCAACCCCTCGCCAAACAGTGGATCTTCATCTTTGATATCGTTCGGGGTAATATCCTGCAGCGATAAATTCGCTATCAGAAGTTCTTTGAGTCTGTTTTTTATCTGTTGAAGTTCTTGTTCTTTATCGTTGCCTTCCATCAGGTTACCTCCGATCACTGTTCTTAAAACTATCTCATTTGTGATAACCCTAAATCAAGATTCAATTTTGCTAAACTTGAGCAAAGGTGGTGACATGGCGCCACTATATAATGCTTTTTGAGAAAGTGCCGCGTTATGGAAGGGGGCATCTGGGTAAAGGTTCCAAATACGCCATTTTGACCAATAGCAGCACATATAGACTTTAATCTTGTGAAATAAGCGGGCTATGGCGAAGCTGTAGGAGAACGACAAGAAATCCTGAAAGGATCCCCATGCGGTTAATGTTCTGTTGCTTGACTGAGCGCTTGGTGTTCAATACCTTGCAGAAATGAAAATACTGCTTGTTAATCCTCCGAACAGCGGAAGAGATGTGGCTTTTGAAAAATTTGGCCTGAATTCGGGCGAAAGTATTTTTCGCGGGGAGCCGTTGTGCCTGGAGACAATTGCAGGACCGCTTGATTCTCACGATGTGATGATTCTGGATCTAAAGGTAGCTGGTGAAGACCTTGACGCGACTTTATCCCGGTTTCAGCCGGAAGTGGTCGGTTTAACGGCGGTTACATGCGAGGCCAATACGGTCATACGCTTATGCGAACATATAAAACAGCATTCACAATCCATTCAAGTTGTAGTAGGCGGGATGCACGCCAGTAACGATCCGGAGTTTTTTAACCGACCGAATATAGATTATATCGTTATTGGACTTGGCAAGGCATCATTCAAGCAACTTATTGACAGGCTGGATACAGGTAGGCCTGTTGACGACATTCCGGGGGTGGCTGTTTGTCATGCGGGATCGAATCTTCAGATAAAGGTGCGATCGTATTGCAAAGAAGATTTGGTCGAGGACGCAGCGCCGCGATATGATCTCGTTTCTCATTATCGTAATCATTATTTTATTCCGTCATTGAAGGTAAGCATGGGATTTATTGCGACCGCGTTTGGATGTCCATATTCATGCACATTCTGTTGCATTGGCGCTGTTACCGGACGCAGGTACATAACGCATACAATTAAAAATGTAATCCGCGATATTGCTCTTTTGGATGATTCTCCGTTGATTCGGTTGGTTGACGCAAATACTTTTGGAGACATCAAGAGGGCAAGACTTCTCAGCGACGAGATTCGTCGGGCACAGATCAAGAAGCAGTTTATTGTTGACGCGTGCGTGGAAACCATCGTGAAGGCGCCTGATTTATTCAAGGAGTGGAGAGACATAGGCATGCGCGGCGTTGTGATTGGGTTCGAAGAGATTGATAATGATATTCTGGCAGGTTGGCAAAAAAAGAACACACTGGATACCATTAAAAAGAGCATAGATATATTGAAAAATCTGGGCATTTCGATCATAGGCGATTTTGTGGTATCACCGAGCTATTCGGAGCGTGATTTTCTCAAACTTGGCGAATTTCTCAGGCGCAGTAACATTGACGTTCCGGTCATAGCGGTGTTGACGCCATTACCTGGAACACGTTTGCACGAAAGCGTCAGGTCTAAGATTGTGAATCACGATTTGGATTATTACTCTTTTGCCAATGCGGTCATGCCGACTCATATGCCTGAACGTGATTTCTACGAGCATCTTATAGCGTTGCGACGGGACGCTAACGAACATTCCAAACTTTAGGCAGTATTGTGGTTAATGAATCTTGCCCGAAAGCGAAATTGGAGAATTGACTATAACGAAGCAAGACTGCATTATTAATCAAGAATATATGATACCCATGAGGGATAAGATAACAGAGCAGTCTCTGATTTTAACAGTATCGGCAATGCAAGAAGGAACTTTGTTAAGGTTGCGCAGCGCATGTGGCAAGCTACGGCCATGGGTTGCGCAAAGAATAAAATGGTAAAATCAAATAAGTCTTTTTTATCAAATTTATTGAGTTTTTCTTTGATCGGTTGCGTGTTTGCGATGTGTGTTATGGCTGATGAAGTTGTCGAGAGTGATAACATTAAACTCAAGTGGGCGTTGGTCCGTATGACTGCGTCTGGTCAGGAAGAAGTATTGCCGTTTACAGATGATATTCCTCTTTTGTCCGGTCAATCCATCAAGATTTACCTGAACATTCAGAATGATCAATATCTGTATTTGTTTTTGCTGGATTCGTCTGGCAACCTTACAACGATTTACCCGCCCTCTGATATGTTGGGGAATCGGACAAAAGCGAGTCAGCTTTACATCCCCAAAGACGATAATTGGTTTATTCTTGACGACAAAATCGGGAAAGAAACCATATACATAATTGCGTCGTCAATGCGGCAGAAAAAGTTGGAATCCCTGATTGCCGATTTGTCGGCCGTGACCGGTTACAAGGCGATCAGGATGCGAGAGAAGATTCTGGGTGAAATGAAATCATTGCGGCGAAAAAACAGTAAATTGGCTGCGACGGCTGAGAAACCGATATCCATAGCCGGCGCTATACGAGGTTCGGGCGGGGAAGTGGACTTGCAAGCCAAACAGGTTTCGACTCTTAAATTCTACAGTAAGACCATCAGCATTGATCACCGTTAAGAAATCGTTTTCGATCTTCACGGCCTGCGTTCTGGTTTCGTATCTTGGCGTCAGGGTGGTATCGTATCTGACGCCTGACACGTTTGCTGTCTGGAACGGTCGTTTCCACGATCAATTCTTTCGCAGTCGGTATCACCGACAGGGTCCGCTCAAAACGCACCCGGATATTGTGCATGTTGACATTGATAACGCCAGTTATGAAGTGCTGGGGCGAGAGCTGCTGATGCGGCGGTCCACTTATGCCAAGATAATTAATGTTCTCAGACAGTCAGGGTGTGCGGCGATTCTTTCGGATATAGCTTTCTGGGGCGCTACGGATCGAGAAGATGACAGTGCGCTTGTTGATGCGGCGGCATCTTGTCCGGGTTTTTATCTTCCTTTGATAGTAAACATGAATTGGTCGCAAGCCACGACAAACAGCCATGTTTCCGGAACGACGATTGCTCAAAAGTATTGCATGAAGGTGGCAGTGCGAAATAAGGGAACAATTCCCGTTATTGGGGGTTACAGACCGAGTTTCGATATTTTAGATGAAGTTGTATCCGGCGGTGGCCATATAACCAGTCCGCCCGAACAAGACGGTATTCATCGCCGGTTCAATTTGTTGATCGGATATGGCGATTCTTTCGTGCCGGCGATAGCTTTTCGGCTGGCATGCGATTGGCTCGGCGTTGAAGACGGTGATATCGTTTTAGATGCAGGAAACAGCATAACATTGCGCAACATACGATTAGCTTTGGGGAACGTGCGTGATGTGAATATTCCCATTGATGAAAAAGGCCGTGCAATTATCAATTTTGTCGGACCGTGGGGAACAGGGTTTCCTCACTATTCGGTCCACAAATTACTTGAAGCCGCCGAGGACGAAGATGAACTGGACTCTTTAACAGAGGCGCTTGATGGCTCAATTGCGGTGTTATCGGATGTGTCAGCGGTGGCACAGGACATAGGCGCGGTTCCTGTTGAGGAGGAATATCCAAAAGCGGGCTTTCATTCCAGCGTTTTAAACTCGATTTTACTTCAGAACTTTCTCCGTGATGCGCATTGGCGGGAGGAAGCGATGCGAGACGGCTGTGTTGTTGTATTGGCGCTTGTCGCCGCTTATCTTTTGGGCGCTATTTTATACGCTGTGGCCATGTTGGTTTTGTTGATCGGCAACTACGGCCTCGGTATGCGTTTTTTTATGGAATCGGGCGTATTGCTCAGCGTGGTTGAGATATCTATTTTCCTGGTGATTTCCATGTTGGCAGTTGTCGTCGCGAAATATTTGTTGTCGGAGATGGAAAAAGCCAGATTGCGTCGTCGTTTTGAAAGTTACATGGCGCCTGGTGTTCTTGCAAAGGTGCTTGAGTCGCCGAGTCTGATAGCGAATTTCCAACGGAAAATTGTCACGACGATGTTCACTGACATTGCGGGATTTACGAAATGGTGTTCGACGCAAACGCCTTCGGAAATTCATCGAACCTTGAATGAGTACTTCGACGAGATGACCAGGATAGTGTTCAAGTATGAAGGTACAGTGGACAAATATATCGGGGACGGAATGATGGTGTTTTTTGGTGATCCGATCAGTCAGGATGATCATGCTTTACGCGCAGTGCGAGCTGGAATAGAAATGCAAATAAAGGCTTGTGAGATCCGGGTAAGGTGGATTGGGGAGGGGAGGCTTGATCTCAAAATACGCGTAGGAATAAACACGGGCGATGTTGCGGTGGGAAGCATGGGCTCGGCCATGCGAATGGATTATACGGCGTTGGGTACAAACGTCAACATTGCGCAGCGACTTGAGAGTAATGCGCCAATCGGTGGAGTGCTGATCAGCCGCAGTACAAAAGATGCAGTGGGCGATGCGGTGCCAACAAAGTCTTGCGGATTCATTACTGTGAAAGGCATTGCGGAAAAAATGGAGGTTTTCGAGGTGGTTCTTCCGAACAATCCTATTTAAATCCGAGTGACAGGTTCCAGATTGCAGGGTCGCCCGTCGAAGTGGTGATGATCGGATGTTTTGCCACGCCAAGCACACGCTGTGTTTCTTCCGGCATTACCGACCTGACATATGCCCGGAGTTCGTTCATGGTGATAATGCCGTCACGCGCCCCCATGCTTTCGTAGCCGTCTGCCTTGCCTGCAAGCGCATCGAGAAGGCATTTGGTGAAAGCGCCATTGGACCATGAGCTATGTTCGATAGCCTGGCGATCGGTGTCGGCGCTGACCATAAAGATCCAGCCTTTGGGTATGAGATCTTCGCGGCGCAACTTATCAACATGCGAGATAATTGATACTCCCTTATTGCCACGTGTCAGGATTTTGCCGGCATGGCAGGTGTCTGCCACTACGACGACATTTTTCGATTTCTTTTCTTCAAGAGATGCTCTGACCTTATCCATTCGGTAACCTGTGGCCGGTATGGTCACATCAGTATCATGGCAGGCGAAATACACTTTTTCCTGGTCTTCCGGGTCGGGGAAGCCGTGTCCAGACCAGAACAGGACGATCAGGTCTTCCGAACTGGCCTTTGTGAGCCATGATTCCAAGGCAATCATGATATTTCGTTGAGTTGCTTCAGAGTTAACAAGCAATTTTATGTGGCTGGAACGCCAGCCTTGATTGAGCAGTGTCCTTGCAAATGACAGGGCGTCATCATCGGCAAAAATCAGATTTGTCAAGTCACCAGTACCGGCGTATTTGTACTCGGCTATTCCAACAATCACTGCCCACGCAGAAGCCTTGTCGGTTGAGGTGTCCGATTTAACCGGCAAGGCAGCAGTTCGATGTGTATCGGGTCGTTCGGATCTGGCGGGTATTTGCGAAGGTGTATCTGTGGCAGGCATGCCGGTTATGGCTGCATATTGTCCTTTTGGGATGCCTTTTGACGGTTTTAACAAGTCGTTGTCA
>JAFGTH010000226.1 GCA_016934225.1 Lentisphaerota bacterium
ATCTTTTACCGAAAGTCTCAAATTGAGAAGATTTTTCTTTTTTGTTTTAGACAAATCGATAAATTCATAGGAATCTTATTCTTTAAGTGTTCATAATGCCTCTTTCTTTTTGGCGCATTGGCTTTACTGATATTATTCTGATCCTTTTTTCTGATAGTAAATACAATAAACAATAGCTTATCTAAATCGGTTTTCCCTAAAGCATATAAACGATCTTCGGTTTACGAATGTTTCGTAGCATTGGTTACAATTAAAAGTTGACTAAGAAATCTGTTCGTATTCAAACGGCGGAACTTGTCAATGGAAATGAGGCGCTGTGTTTAAGCATTTATGCAGCAATTTCCTCTGTTTTGGTCTTTGGTTTATTGATCCAAACCACCTCCTTGGGCGGGTGATTTTGACCGCCCCATGACATGTACAACTTGACCGTCAAGTTTGTTCGCTAATTTTCTGGCGATTGTAGATTTTTCTGCACCTCCATGCCGTTTATCGCGACAAGCGCACACGATTTCAATTTCGTTTTTTAGCGCTGTACTTCCGATGACGGCGAACACCCGCAGGAATAGAGATGCGCTTTGCGCGGCTATGAACAGTCAGATTTATGTTCTTGTTCGAACAATCTAAGATTCTCTAATGCTTCGACATCGGCTATATCTTTTGATCTTCCAGATGCTTTCTTGTTGGAGATAAGGTCATCTAGCGAAAGGATGTTAAGTCTTATGCCTTCAATCTCTATTGGTATTGATTTTGCAAATGCAGACTCAAAATCCAGTCCCGAGGCACTAGTGATAATATCTATTCTTCTAGGCGCCACGCCAATCTGGAAAATGGTGTCTAACTTTTGAAGATCATTTGATGTTAAACCGTGAAGGGGCGCGCCGAATTTATTTAAGGCTCTTATGACAGCATCGGCATTGTCAGGAGATGGCATTACCCATATATCAATATCCATGGTTGCACGGGGGTAACCATGAGCGGCAAGAGCGTATGCGCCGACAAGAATGAATCTAACGTTCTCTTCGACTAACGACTGTAATATTTCTTTGTAGTCTTCGTTTAACATCGTGACGTTTGCTTAAAGATGTGATTTCCTCCGTGAGAGGCCATACAAGCGCCATGCGAGAATCTGGAGAGCCAGATACGAAGTCGTCGTTCCTTTTGTCTCCCAATTTACCAACTCGCGTTATGTCTTTATTCATGACTACATTTATACCATCACTATTACGAGACATCAATTCTTTTGATCCCAATGGGGCTGTGCCCCGCCAATGCAAACCCGATGAACGTGTAGAGTCCGGAGCAAAGCAAGGGCTTGTCAGTTGCGATTAGCAACCGGATCAGTGCAATCAGGACTATGATCTTGATTATCACTTTCTGTCTCTCCTTATTGAACGTCGGCCATTAGCCGCGCGAGGTACGGGCGTCGGATGCATGACTTTGTTCGGCATGACGGATAATTTCATGCGCTATAACTCGGTGGAAATATCCCGGCAAAGCGTGCCCGAGTCCCTCTATTTCGACCAATCGAGCCGAAGGTATAAGGTCTGCTATGTGTTTTCCGTGCGGAGGTGGATTTAGGGGATCTTCCGTTCCCTGAATCACGAGGGTCGGCACGGTCACGCTGCGCAACTCCTCGCCCCGGGCAAACGCCACCGGCTTCGCTAATGCATGGTTGCTTGGGAGTGTCAAAGATCCTGCGTGCTCGATGCTGCGCCTCTCCCATTCAAGAAACTCTTCTGCATTGAAAGGAATCTTGCCGCCTGCCAGTATCCGCCACTCATTCACGCGACTCTCAAGAGCAACGTCCAGGTTATCAATGTTCCTACTGCGCTGTGCCAAGGCTTCTAAGACCGACCTTTTTGGTAGAGGCAATTCATCAGGCGAGGATTCGCCGGAGAAAGCGCGCTCTATATTCCCGACAAAGTCCACGTCGAGAGCTGCGCCGCACATGAGCGTCACACTCACCAACCACTCCGGGTAATCCAGCGCCAGTACTTGACCGATCGTCGCACCGAGTGATAGGCCGACCACATGCGCTATTTTCACCCTCCACCCGTCCAAAATGGCTATCGCGTCATTCGCCAGGTCCTCTACTGTATATGGACATTCCTCAAACACTCTAAACGTTGATCTTCCCGTATCACGGTGGTCATATCGAATTGCTCGGAATCCTGCTGAAGCAAACAATTCGATGAATTCATCAGGCCACATCAGTCCTGATGCATTCGCGCCCGCGATGAACAGAATCGGGGAGCCATCTTCTCTGCCATCGCATCGAGTCCACAGTTCCCTATCGCCCGAGCGCACATACATTTCTTGCATCACGTGTCTCTCCTGAAGTTGGCGGCGCCTCATTTGTGGTTGGCCTTGCTATTTCTTGCGGTAGACGCCAAGCGGCTGGAAGAATCCGTTATACCAGGCGACACCGCCGACGATGATGACAGTTGCCTTTACCGCCAGAACCCGCCAGATGTTGAATCGTTTGTTCATGTCGTTTCCATTCCCTCAACGCTGCGCCGCTGGCGGCGTCGGCTGAAATGCCTTGTTGGGAGTTTTATTTAAATTCAGCTTTATGCTTTTTTATATACTCTATTAAAAGGGCATTGATGTTGTCAGGGTATTTAAAGAATTCGTCGTCAAGTTTGCGCAGTATAGTCTCGCCTTTTTCACCTGCTTTTTCTAACAATGTTTGACGTTCATTCCTGTCTTTCGGGACATTCGAATCGGGAAAAATGGAACAAGCCTTTTCTGTAATCTCAGCCATACGATTAGCTCCGATTTCCCTTAATCCATTTACAGCTTCTTGTGCCAAGTCAGAATAAGAATTGTAAAAATATTGATGATAGCCTCCGTTGTTAACGTCGGATTGCAACCAATCTATAGCTAAAACAACCAATTCGGAATGGCTCAATACTGAATAATTTTGAGTGCCTAATTTCTTTTGGATTAAACCATTTATAGCAATCAAGGATTTAGTTGTTTCCATTCCTAATGCTTCATCAATCGTTTGTGCAGACGGCAATATAATGGCCTTTTTTTGTTTGTTCATTACAATAAATACGACCACAAGGACGATGAGAATTATAATTATGATTTTCATTTTATTCTCCCAACACCGCGGGTGAGCGGATTTCGAGCCCGCCGCGGGCGAGTCGTAATGTTCCATGCGTTTGTTGGCCCATCATTTCTGTTTCTCTTTCGCAAGAAATCTCTTGATTTTATCACTCAGTAAGTCGCTGTCTCGCAGTTCACATTCCCAAACGGTAAGCACGTCCCATCCTGCATTTTGCAGGGCGCGTAGGACTGTTGCATCGCGGCGACGGTTGCCCTCCCGTTTTACCTTCCAGAAGTTGGCATTTGTGGCGGGCTGCACACGCCCAAATTTGCACCGGTGCATGTGCCAGAAGCACCCATGCACAAGAACAACTTTCCGCAACCGTGGAAGAACAATGTCCGGTTTTCCGGGAAGACCAGAGACGTGTAGTCGATAGCGGAACCCCATTGTATGGATCATGCTTCGCACTTGACGCTCTGGGTCAGTGTCCTTGCCCCGTATTCGCGTCATACACCGATGCCGCTGCTCCGCTGTCAGTACATCGCTCATACCGTGATTGCCAAAGTACGTCGGACAGTGTCAACAAACTGCCGCACAGTCAGAACTTCCATTCTCTCCACGGCGGGATACATACTGTGGAGCTTCTGTGGCACGACCAGAGAGACCGACGAATCCCGCATTTCCGTAAGTTGTCTGGCGGAAATTCCCTGTTGGACCGTCAGAATGTGCTTCCTTTGCACACGTCGCGCCTCATTCAGCACTTGCCTCCACCGGTCTTTGCATGTCGTCTTCACACCGACCACAAACAACCGATCATCCGGCCATTGAGGGTCTTCATACTGAACTTTGCTCGGAATCAATACGTCAGGTTCCCCATCAACGGATGGACGAGTGTCGAATGGAATGTGTGCGTCGCGCAGTAGATAACCGACGTGGTTTTCAAGCGCACGGCCAGCGCGGGACTTGCGTCGATTCATGACGCGTGCAGCCGTTGACAAGAAATCATCCACCGAACTGAACTGTCGGCATATTTCATCTTGGCAGAGTAGGCGTTCGGCCATCTTGAACAGGGCATACTCACAATCCATCAGCAACATGAGGCGATTGTCTGCCGTTTGCGTAGGGAAGGTCCGCACACACGCAAGGATTGCTTCCCGTGCAGTAGAGGAAAAGGTTGCTGTATCGGGAAACGCCCGAAGCGGTTGCACGAAAGCCGCGAAACGTCGGTGGATGCAATCGTCTTCCGTTTCCGGTGGGCGTACAAGTCCTTTATACAACCCCCATGTTCCGATGATCTCCACCCCGAGACTGGCCTGAACATCGGCAATGTCGTCAGGTAGATCGAAAACATACCCATGAAACGCGGCATTGCCTGTCCGAATCAGAACCAAAAGATCGCCCACATTATCGGCAGTCAGGAAAGGGAAATCGCGCCCGAAACGCGTGATTCTGTACTCGCTTCGTGTTCCTGTCCCATACCATTTGACACAAGACTCAGTGCGCCGCCCATCTTGCCAGAGCACTTCAACGAGATGTTCAGAGTTCCGACCGCGTTCTGGCGCGTGTGGTGTAAATGCTCGCCATGCTTTCTTGGGGAGATAATATCCGCACTGATGCCCACCGGTCAGACCTGTGTCATTCGGCGAAATGAACTTCAACAGGGCATTGTTATTATCCAGTGCATCAATAACGGCACGTTCAACCAGCGGCGACGACATAACGCACCTCCCGCTTGCTGCCCGGATCTCCATGTATTGGTGTTGCCATGTTGAACTGAGACAGACCCTTTGTCTCCATGTGCCAACGAAATACTGCGACGACGCTCTTCGCCACTTCCGCAGCGATTGGCGGCACCAA
>JAFGTH010000227.1 GCA_016934225.1 Lentisphaerota bacterium
ATTGTCCGCATTCAGATAACTGATTTGACGAATAGGCTTTTGAGACAAGGAATCGGCTTGAAGGTTGCTGAGACTGCCATCGAATTCATTGCAAGTGAAGGTTATGACTCGGTATTTGGCGCCAGGCCGATGAAACGATTCATTCAACGTGAAGTCGAAACGCCCATAGCTCGGAAGGTGATTGCCGGAGAATTGAAGGAAGGTTCGGTCGTTACGGTTGAAATAGCTGACGGCAAACTCGTTTTGACATAAATGGGAGACCGCATGGTTTCTATTTTCTGCGGATGTTGTTGCCGGAAGATTGACATGCATTGGGCTCGCATCTTGTGAAGAATTGCATGCATCTTCTCTTTTCCGGGACCATATCACAGACTGTATTTGCCAAACTATTTAACTGCCACACAAAGCCATTGTTCCACAACGGCTTATCCCGTACGCATGCAATCCTTCATAAAATATGCGAGCTAAAACAATTCGGTCACGGGTTTTCAAGGTTTCGTCACGGATGGGCTGTATTGTGTGAGCGTGGTGCTTGACCGCGAACACAGGCATGAATATCCTGTATCCATGGTCAGTAAACAGAATGCAGAAACAGCGATAGGTGTGTATACTGGAATTATTGCGCCGGAATACAGGTCTGCTGAAGTCATTGAACAGCTTGCCTCCATACGCAGCCTTTTGGAATCGGATTCCAGCGCCGTAATCACATCGGGCAGGAATAGGTGTGTTATTGTTGATCTCAGGCGCAACGGCGCTATCAGCCGGGTTGTGGTGAAGTGTTTCGGTGGCGTCGGCGTGTTATCCGCAGCGCGGTACAGACGAGTTGGATCCAAGGCTCGAAGAACATGGATTGCCGGCACATTTCTACAAAGGCATAAGATTGGAACACCCGCACCGGTTGCGTTTCTTGAAGATTCGTTGTTCGGAATCCGCGAGTGCTATTATCTATCTGAGTATCAAGACGAATTTACCACATTCAGGGATGAATTAATACGTCTTTTTAGCGAAGATCGCGAGTGCGAACGATTCATTGGTTTGATGGATTGTGTTGCCCGAGCGGTGCGTGCCATGCACGATGCCGGTTTCGTTCACAATGATCTGGGCAACCAGAACATCATGCTCAGAAAGTTCGATTCCGATCGTTGGTCCGACGTATTGTTTGTGGATATTAATCGTGCGCGAACATACGATTTGGTATCGAACATACAACGAGCCAGGGATATCTCGCGGATTTATTTGCCTTCTGATTTTCTGCGCGTATTTAAAGAGATGTATTTTGGTGTTCAACCACCGCGTGATTTTCAACGTTTTGAAGGATTATTCAGGAGAATGTACGCGCTACATACCGCGACGAGGAGATACCGTCATCCAATGCGGAGCTTAAAAGAGTCTGACGACACGAGCTCATATCCTGGTTTAAGAAATATGTGGGTTTGGGATGAACGCTCGGCGCAGGCCATAAGTGTTATACGCGCGAAGGATCGGGTTGGTTTGATTCCGGTTGCCAATCATTTGAAAATTACTGTGGCAACAGCAAAGGCATTGCCGGGCGTATGGCGGCGTTACCGTGGAATGTTGAGTAGTTGTTACGCAAATCAAGTTGCGATGAAGGATCGTATTGGTGTGGCCATTGAGCTAAAGCCCGAGATGGAAGAGCGCGAGTTGTCGCTATTGGGCGGTCTGGGAGCCATACCTGTTGTGATGCGGTTATATCATCACGAACCCAAATGGAAGAGGGATTGGCGCATAAACATGGCGCGGGAAGTTGCCAATCGTGGTCATAAGATATCTATTGCTCTTGTCCAAGACAGGGGCGCTGTGCTCGACGCTTTGTCGTGGCGGCAATTTGTGCGGGAAGTCTTTGAATCCATCGGTAATATTGTTGAATGGTTTGAAGTAGGGCACGCAGTAAATCGCGTTAAATGGGGAATCTGGAACCTGGACGAGTGCGTGTCTATTATGAATATGGCTGTAGAGTGCGCAGATCAATATCCGAAGGTGCGTTTGGTTGGTCCCGCCGTTATAGATTTCGAATACCCTTTTTTACTGGCAGCTCTGGATAATGCGCCATCGAAGGTGAGATTTTCGGCTCTCTCGCATCATCTCTACGTTGACAGAAGAGGAGCGCCGGAGAATAAACAGGGAAGATTTTCCCTGTTGGAGAAGTGTGCGCTTGCGCGCGCAATTGCCGATTATTCACAGCATTGCGAGACGGGGTTGATAATTTCCGAGACAAACTGGCCTTTGCTTGGAACAGGAGTGTACTCGCCGGTTAATTCGCCATATGAATCGCCCGGCGTGAGGCGCAACGATCCGAGCGTGGATGAAGATCATTACGCGGATTTTATGATTCGCTATTTTCTGATCGCAATATGTTCGGGAATGGCCGATTCGGTTTTTTGGTGGCGTTTAATCGCGAGAGGATTCGGGCTTGTTGACGATACGGATCCTCTCAGATTGCGGAAGCGCCCGGCTTATGCAATGCTGGTTTATTTTCTTGGAATAGTGGGCGACGCGAAATTTATCAAAAGGCGTTTTATAAATAAAGACAATGGGTTTGGAATTGTGTTTGAGTTTGTTCGCCTGGACGATGAGACCGTGTATATTGCTTATTGCATTGAACCGACCGTGAATTGCGTGTTCGATTTGGAATACGACAGGGTGACGGATGCTTTTGGCAATGATGCCGGCGGGACTTCTGCCGAACTTTTGTCGGGACGACCGAAATATTATTTCAGGAAACAGGGAATAGATCGGGCAAAAGTGTAAATAAGTATCGAGAATTGTGCCGGAATCTGCTTGTTTCGAAAGCAGCATTTCTCCAAACCGCTTATTGTGCTCGATGTAAAAGAAGAGTGCCCAGCGCAATGGATATGACTACCGGGGTCCATACGATTAAGTGTGGTTGCATGGCAGGGTGCTGCGCCATTGCCTCGCCGACTATGATGAACAGGTAGAAATTAAAAACCAGCAGGAGGCTGATGCCGATACCTATTGATGATTCTTTCCTATGCGACTTGATACCGAGAGGTATGCCGAGCATGACAAACGCAAGACAAGCGAGTGACAGAGTAATGCGTTTGTGAAGTTCCACCAGAAGAATCATTCGTTGGATTGTCAGATTGTTATCCCGCAAATTTGGGAAATGTGCTTTAGGATTGTCAATGCCTTCCAACAGCTCGGCGAAGGTCATGTCTCGTTCCGTTTGCGGACATTCCCTCTGTTTTAATGCGTCTTTTATTACTATCGGCCAATGATCGCAAAAACCATCGCCGGGCAGATCCGTCAGCAAAGGGTCAATACGTACATCGAACAGATCAACCACAACATCTGCACCGTCATCGCCTACACGGATAGTTCCTCTTTTTGCTCTTATATCTCGAACGATTCCCGGTTCACGCGCGTCGGAAATGCGAACGTCGAATATTTCGTTGTCCCGTTTCTCTCCTATATAAACGGTGAGTTCCGGGAACTCGCGAATGAAGCGTCCTTCGTCCAGAAGTTGAAGCGGCGATTCCATGGCCAGTTTAGCGACGGATTTTCGTTGTCCGAAATGCCCTCGCGGTCCGATTTCATTGTTGATGTACAGGCAAAGCGCCGCAAAAATCAGCGATATGATTATTGGAGCAAGCACGATTCTCCATATATTGACGCCGCATGCCTTGAGAGCCGTTATTTCGCTGTCGGCCGACAGTCGCCCGAATACCAGTAATGATCCGATAAGTGTGCCTATGGGTATGGAGTATGTAAGTGATGCGGGAACACTGTAGATGAAGATCTGAAAGACAGACTGCCACGCCGCACCCTTGGCAAGAAGGTCGGTAATTTTGAAAATGATCCCGATGGACAACACGAAAGTGAACACGAACAGAGCCATAAACGCGGTAAGCAGAAAACTTCCTGCGATGTATCTGTCAATTGTTCTCAAATCTGTTTTCTCTGAGCTGGGTTATTGTCGAAAACTGGTGTGATCCCGTTGAATTCGTAGCAGCGCATGATCAGGAAGGATCTGATTTGTTGGCCGTTGATTGTTATTGGCACATGCAACGGAGCATCAAGACGAGCAAAATGTTTTTGCAAAGAAGACAAGGCGTTTTCTATATGACGTTCTTGTTTGACGACGAAGATGGCGTTCATGCCTTTGAGAGACGGAAAATCGTCCCAGAATCTGTAATTCTCTCCATGCACACGGCGTTTTGACCAAAGATGGGTTTGTATTTGTCCTGGAGTATAGAATGCCAGATTCGACGCCACTCCGTACTGTGAGCAGATGACAAATACGTCTCGTCCATTATTCTCGGGCGCTTGCTTCATTTCTTTAAGAACCGCGTCTACTTGTTGTCCGAGTTGACGCCAGCCATAGCGTTCACCGCTTAACCTGCTGAGGCTTTCATGTCCGTTTTCTCCGATTGTTTCGGACAGTTTAACGGCCAAATTGTGCGGAAGAAGCACAGCAATGTGTGCGCCAACCGTCATGAAAAGGC
>JAFGTH010000228.1 GCA_016934225.1 Lentisphaerota bacterium
CATGCAACCTGAATATTTCACATCTCAAAACCGGAATCTCTTTGTACCTCGTTACAACGTGGCAAATCAATACGCCCTAAAAAAGATTGTCGAATATAACATTATTCCCAACTTCTTTCCAAGCCACAAACCGGAACACGACAATTCAAAACATTTTTAACCCCAAAAGCACTCGGACAAGATTATGGAAGACACCAAAACAAAATGGAGAAAAATGCGAATTGAAAATTCATCCTCCATGTTTGTAATCATATTAAAAATCCCTGCCTTAGACCGCTTATTTCACGAGTTCAGGCCCAATTAAGGTCAAGGTATTGAGGATGAAGCTGTATGAATATACCGTCGTTCAACAACGTCTTATTCCGCACACATGCAATCCTTCATGAACCATGTGGGCTACAAGGTTCGTTGTCATGCTTGCTTGATTGACGTTTACACGAATGTTCTGGTAATATGCGATTCTTCATTCATGTCTGAAAGGGTGCGAAGAATGGTACGGTTTTTATGCATAAGTCTGCTCATGTGTTTTTGCGCTTCTATTACCGGAGCCGTGGAACTAAGCACAGAACAATGGAACAAACTCGATACTTTTGAGGCTTATACCCTGTCAAAAGCCGATCAAACCTACTCGCAGAAACAATACCGACAAGCTGCAGCTGAGTACGATTCTTTCATTATAGAGTTCCCCCAATCCGAAGCGATACCCTATGCGCTGATGAAGAAAGGGTTGGCGCTAAGATCGGACAACAAGCAATATAACGCAATCAAGGTCTTTACCGAGGTAATGGACTACTTCCCAAACGTAATTCAGTTTGCCGCGCCGGCTTTGTATTACATCGGCCTGTGCCATTGGGAAAATGGCGATGTGGCAAAAGCCATGACGGCATGGGTTGAGATGGCGGATGACAAAGACTATTCACGTCACAGCCTCGCCGCCGATGCAATCAACAGACTGGCAGACAATCTTCAAAAACAGGACAAGATGCCGCAGGCAGTCAAATACTACGCGCAAGTCGCTGTTGATTTCCGAGACACAAATCCCAATGCTGCGCGCCAGGCTATGACTCCAGTGATTGAGTACTACGTGCGAACTTCGCCAAATCACGCAAAACTGTATGAGTTCTACAAGAACGCAAAATCATTCGAACATAATCCACAGAAAATTTCCGATGATAACAGTCAAAATACAAATTACTGGTTGCGGTTGAGTAGTTACATATGGCAATACAACAACTTCAACAATCTGCAGGTTGATGCCAAGCGCGAGTATTTCAAGTACTGGGCCGACATTTTTGAAGGCAAATACGGCGATTGGGACGATTTTCAAATCAACTTGGCCGATTTCCGTTTTCATGCCGATGGAGATTCCGCCAAACGCGAGAAACACCTGGATAATCAGTTCCAAAAAGGCTTCAAACCAGGAGATTACGACCGCATAACCAAGTGGATAAAACTGTATGCCGACAATAAGAAAAAGGTTCTCGATTACCACAGCAAATACGACTTTAATAAAATGAACACAGCCCAGATAAACGACGTTATGGTGTTCTTCTTCGACAACATGAAAGATCCCGCGCTTGCCAAAAATGTGTACGACAAGTTCAAAATGGATAAAATATCGGACACTGAGAAAGGCAATATCGCTCGCTATCTCTGGCGGGTAGATCGTGATCTGGTCATTCGCACTTATCAGGCATTTGCCGACGCCGATGCAGGCAAGCATGGGCTTCTGTTGTTCTATCACTGGAGTCGGGATCATCAAAACGGCCTGCCTCTTGCGACAGAACTGACCAGCGTTGAAAAGTATTCAACGGATGCCTGGTACAGAAAAGCGGAGTTTCTGCAATGGACCAGGAAATATCAGGAAGCTATCGAGGCATACAAGTCGTGGGGTGTGCAACCCGTTAATCTCTGGCGAATTGCCGATTGCTACATCGGTATGAGTAAGGCTGAGAGCGCGCTTGCGCAATTGCAGGAGATAGAGAACTTTTTTACGGATCAAGCGCCTGCGGCAGCCATGCGAATTGCGTATGTGTATCGCGACCTCGGCAATAAAGACAAATACATAGCAAAACTTCGGAGCGTATTGAAAAAATACCCCAAGAGCGGGCAATCCAGCGTCGCACATCAAGAGTTGGAAAAAATGGGCATACAAATTGGAGGAGCAGTTGATGCAGAATAGAACGCCGGTAATCTTCTTCGGTGCGGCTGTTGCGGCATGTTTGATTCTGGCCCTCCAATCTGACGCAGCCCGGGAAATCAAACAAGAAAGAAATGAGAAATCCGATTCCGACAATCTTGCGACACGGAAACTGCTCGACCGGGCAGAAGAACTCATGTCCGCCGGCGAACATGAACGCGGGATTAAAATGCTTGAGACAATCATTGAACAAAACCCCGGAAGCAAAGCGTACCTCCGGGCGCATCTGGCTCTAGGCAGGCATTTCTTTGAAATTCACGAGCAAACTACCGCCATTGAACGTCTTCGTATCTTGACCAGATTGAAATCAAGCTACGACGAAGAGATCTCGCCAGAAGATCTGGAAATGTATCTTGAGAGCCTGTACCTGACCGGCGTCTGTAATTTCCAAATGCGCCGATACGGCGAAGCGTTTGCGTCGCTCAGAAAGATTACCGGCGATTATCCAAATACCATCTGGGCAAATCAGGCCTATTATTACATAGGAATGTCTCATTTTGCGCAGGGGAACTGGAGCAAGGCGATTACCGCGCTCGAACTGGTTGGAACTTTTGTCAATCCGGATAGTCCGGAAACCGAATATGTGGAGGCCGGACACAGACTCTATGTGAAAATTGCCGACGGGGATCTTCCCATACTTCACCGACTCGGACAGACAATAAATATACACCTCAAAACGAAATCCGGAGATAGCGAGACCATAGCCTGCGCGCCTCTTGCAGGAAATGCGGCTGTTTTCATGGGCTCCATTCCCACTGTAGTGGCGGTTGTCAAAAAGGAAAATGGAGCGCTTGAGGTCATTGGAGGCGACATCATTTCATTCGAATACCTTGATGACAACACGAAAGATGGAAAGAAGAATGTTGTTCGCCGCAAGGATGTCAAAGTTGTATCAAACGCATCGGTCAAATTCACCATGGGCACATACGAATCAATAGCGCCCGCCGCTTTTCTCGATCAACCTTTATTTATCAAGCTTCGAGATGTGGATATGGATATCGGTCCGCAAGCCGATGAAGCAACAATTGTCGTTTCATCGTTGTATAAGGCTGAAGATGATGAAGCCGACATTTCAATGACAACTGTTGATATTGACAAACTTCTGAGGGCTGGAGAGAGACCAGAAATGCAGGTTCGCGACGAAGTCACTATTACACTGAAGGAAACCGGCACGGCTCCCGTGCACAGCGGCATATTCATCGGCAGCATTGAAGTAGCGGCTATTCCCGAAATCGGAGAAGTGGACAAAAGCGACAAAATACTTTCCTGCGCGGTCGGCGACGAAGTAGTGGCAACGTATTCGGACAAAAACCACACGGATGGCGATATGCCGATGACCGTAACTGCTCGCCTGACGGTCGCAGGCGAAATTGATTCGTCTCCGCGCGCCGCCCAAAATATCGTTCCAGACCCATTAGTCCGAGTGCGCAAGGAACTGGTCGAGGCGGAAGCATATCTGGAACTTGCTAAAATCTTTAAAAGCATGGGGCTGATGAATGGCGCTAAAGAAAAATCCGAAGAAGGTCTGTCGCGAGTCAATTTTACGATTAAGACAAAGGATCAAATACCGTCGGCTTTGCGGGAACGCGCGTTCGAGCTGAAATGGGAACTCAGTCTGGCCCAGGACAATTTGCAAGGCGCAATGGCCACCTGTCAGATCTTCAACAGGCTCTACCCCAAATCGCCGCTCGTTGATAAGGCCTTGATGGGTATAGGACGAGTGTACATGGATCGCAAAGACACACAGGGAGCAATAAGCGTTTTTCGACAAGTCCTCTCTTTGCCTGAATCTAATTCGAAAGCCGAGGCCCAATACTTGATTGCTTCTCTTTCTGAAAACAACAGGCATCCGGAGGAAGCTATTCAACAATATAAACTCATGGCTAAA
>JAFGTH010000229.1 GCA_016934225.1 Lentisphaerota bacterium
ACAGTTCATTTCTCAAACGCGCAACTTCAGCAAAGAAAACAGGAACTGCTTCATGGCATAGTGGAAAGTTTCGTTCGGCAAACGCTTTTAATGAAGGAGGCCAGACGATTAAACATATTCCCCACCGAGGAAGAAGAACAAGCGGAACTCCAGAAGCTGGCGGACAGCCTTCCGAATGGAATGACAATTAAAGAGGCAATGAAGTCAAGCGGAATGAATCAGAGTGAAATTCTGGCAACAATTCGCACACGTCTTATGATTGACAAATTACTGATAATGCGTCTCAAAAACAAGGCCATGGTATCCGATGCCGAACTGAATGCCTACTGTGAGCAGAATAAAGAACAGCTTCATCTCCCTGAAAGAGTTCGTGCATCACACATCCTTATAACGAATTCCCCCGACAACAGCGCCGATGCCGAGAAACGCGCCAAAATTGATGACATCAGGAAACAATTACTTGCGGGCGCGGATTTCGCTGAATTGGCAAAGCAATACTCCGATTGCCCCAGTTCTGCCAATGGCGGCGATCTCGGCACTTTCGGAAAAGGGCAAATGGTGGAACAGTTTGAACGCGCTGCATTTTCCCAGGAGATAGGCGAAATAGGCCCTGTAATTAAAACTCAATTCGGTTATCACATCATCAAAGTTCTCGAGAAAAATGCCGCCGGAATAATGCCAAGGGACAAAGTGGCCGAACAACTTATTCGCGAAAAAACTCAAAAAGCAATACTGGATTACATTACACAGCTCAAATCAGCATCTAACGTCAAGTATGGATCAATATAATACCGACTCGTTTGGAGTATATTCATTTTACACATTGAACAGAAACGAGCAGATATCTCCATCCTCTATAATATAATCTTTCCCTTTCAATAATGTTTTACCATGTTGTTTAATCGCCGTTTCACTACCATATGTCACTAGATCATCGTATTTGATAATTTCTACACGAATAAAGCCCCGCTCCATATCGCTATGAACCTTCCCTGCCGCAATCGGCGCCGTTGAACCTTTCCGGATCGTCCAGGCCCGGACTTCATCTTTTCCCATTGTATAGAACGACATTAACCCAAGCGCATCATAGGCGGCTTTGTTAACGCGATCAATGCCACTGGCGTTTACACCCAATTCAGCCAGATATTCTGTGCGCTCCGCCGCGTTCGCGATTTCCATTATCTCGCGCTCTATTTTGCACGACACAGGCACGTCTTTGGATGTGTTCTCACCGAGGCTTTTCTCGTCAACATTGCGCACCCACAGTATCGGTTTCAAAGACAGAAGCCCAAGACTTCGAACTGTATCAAGTTCGTGTGTTTCCAGCCCTAACTCCGAAAGACGTTTCTCGTTCTCAAGCGCTTCAGTACACTTACGGAGCGTCTTTTCTTCCAGTATCTGCATGGGGGTCTGCCCCGCCCGCTTCTCTTTGCCGAGCCGGTCCAATCGCTTTTCGACCAATTCCAAATCGGCCAGTAAAATCTCGGCTTCCATATATTGTCTGTCCCTCTCGGCATCCACAACGCCTGCCGGATGATACACATTCTCGTCATAAAACTCGCGCACTAATACGCATGTCAAATCGCATTTCCGAGCCGGATCCAGCCAGCCACGCGAATTCGAATCGCTGTTTACATCCGGGCACAGCACAAATCTATTTTCTGCGTATGTGATCTTTGCCGGTTGCACGAATTTTGCTATGACATCCACTTTTTCATCCTTGATCATAGCGCAACCTTCAATTGGCTCATCAGGCTTTAACCCTTCCGGCACACTGCGTTGAGTAAGCAGCGAAAAAAGAGTCTTTTTCCCGGAACTTGCCAATCCTAATATAGAAATTTTCATGTTGAAATCCGGGCTAAAAAACAAATAACCCCGCTTGTATGCGGGGCCATGTCGCAGTTTGCAACCGAAAAACTCTAGCTTTGCAAACTCTTTTTCAGATTGCTCAATGAATCATTCAATTTTCGTCGGAACGTTATGCCAAGCGAAATAAATACGGATGTCAGCATTGTCGCAACACCGGGCTCCGGCACGGCCATTGGCCATTGCTCGTCATCAAGCCAGAAATTGTCCAAGCCATACACCTGACCGCCTATATTTTCTCTATATGTAAGCAGAATCCCGATTTCACTTATATCATCAATTGCGTTTGAAAAGGCTGCGCCTGTTTGGGGACCTGCCACGTTCCACCACCCGCTTCCGTATTCGACCGACACTCCTTCTCCATAGTTCCATCCTGCGCCAACATTGACAACATGCCTCCATTCATCGCCCGACACCGTATCAATAAAATATATGTACAACTTGTCCGGCGCGGCGTCGGCTGCGTAGAAATCGAAGAGAATGCGCTCAGCCACAGTCAGATCCGTATAGGTACCGCCCGTTGTATCTCTAATTCTGTCAGTTGGAAATCCCAACTGAGCATCGCCGCCGGTTATTCCTAGAAACCCGTCGCCATCGTCTGCCTGCTCTATCGCTCCGTATGCAGCGCCACCGCTAATGTCCACAATCGTCCAGCCGTCTTCGCTGCCGGGAGTCTCCCATACATTGGAAACAATCGGAGCCGCCGTCGTAAATACGGCGGATAACAACAACACACAAACTATCTGTATTATTCTCATTATCTTCTCGTGAGCGTTTATTCTCTTCGAACCCTATAAAAATACGGGCCCGCGCCGGTTGCTGTAACGTCTCTGTGTGTCATGCAACCAGTTGACTCGGCAACCAGACCAGATGCACCGTCCAACAATGCAAATCCCGACGTCAGGCTTGTCGCTCGGTATAATGAATAAACGCCGTTTTTGACACAGGCCCATTTCACTAAAATACCTTCGCCGCCATTATCTTCGCGCACGATTTCGGCAACAAATATTTTGTCGGCATATCCACTTTCATGCTCCGACCTGAGCTCATCAAGATCGGTCATTCCGTCTTCGTCAAGATCTACCGTTTTTTGTTCTTCGGTCAACTGATCAATGTCCGTTACACCAAATCGCTCTTGTAAAGCCTCTTCAAGCGGCGTCAGAACTGCGGGCGGAGTGATCGGGCCATCCGAATCTTGAAGCTGAAATTGACTGATCGTATATGACTGCGCCTGCAATCCTTTCTGCGATATCGTAATGCCTATCAAATCCACGTTTGCAAGATCCGCAATCCACATGCTGTCCGGATCGCCCTTGCTGTCGGTTTCCCATCCAGCGGATCTTTGAAACGCAATTTGATTCGTGGCAATAACTCCGACAGATGACGGCACCGTCACTGCCGTGTTGCGCCAGCTTCGTCCGCTTGCGGAACGCAGAACAACCAGCGCAAAAGCTGGTTCGTGTCCATCACTCTCTGCGAGAAATCGCACACTCTTCACGCCGGCGGCATTGTAATCTCCGCCGAACACACCATCTATGCCGCCCGGTTCCGCCACAACTGTGACCATGCAAGGCATAGGGGGCGCAGATCTATTCGGAAATGAAATGGTGGTGGCTCCTTCAGGCGTAGTCTCAACAGTGACCTTCCCGTACCGGTCTTCACCAGGAACATTCCATTCATCGGCGTCAACGCCAACAGACGCGCCATAAACTGCAGCGCAGAATATTGTCACCAGGCACATTGCAATAATATTTGTTTTTCTCGTCTTCATTTTAGTAAACCGACCACGTTGTATTAGCGTTCGTGGTGGAATAATACCAGAAAACCTGATCTTTCTGCATCTCGTAGTTGTTTGCCGCGCCATTTTCCCGCCATTTATTGACGTACTCATTCCAATTCAGCACTGTCAACTGGTTATTCCTGTAAATGTAAATCATATCGCCGGACTTTTTCTGGTCAAAACCCCATCCGTTGACATCAGCATGTTCCGCGACTTTTGGCCATGTAAGCAGGTTCCACCCCACTTTAAACGCGTTATTTGTGCCGTATAATGTCGGATTAGGCGAATTAGTGGTGGTATCGTACATTACAAATGATACCGCGTTGGTCGCGTTGAGTCTCTTGAGATACATGCCCATGGTGGAAGTAATAGTCATATTGGAAGCGGCAATACCGGATTTCCCCACCCATGTATCAAGCTCAAGTCTGAAAATTTTCCACCCATTCGTGTAATGAATCCATATCTCGTCACCATGTTCCAAGGCCTGAGCAAGATCCTGGCCAAGTTTGTCGGCAAGCGTGTTCTCGCCCTGAGCGTAAGAGTAATCGCTGATTGAGAAAGCGTTAGTTCCGCCACCCTGACAGGTTTGAGTCATGAGATTAGAGCCGGAATCGGCGTCAACAGCCGACAACCCGACAGAAAGCGCCACTGCATCAATTTTGCCTTGGTTTTGCATAACAAATCCGTTCATTACCGAATCTGTGCCATTGGTGCAAAACGGAAGCGGCGAAGCATTGAGTTTCTGCATCGTATCGCCGTACGACCCGGCCGAATAGTACAAATCCCACTGTTGGGTATTATAATCCAGATGCGCTGTCAATCCTATCCACGTATTGAGAGGCACTTCGGTCAGTATATTCGTCCATGCATTCGTGCCATCGCTCTCAACATAGACCCGCAGAACACCTGCAGTGCTGATGTAATAAGCAATCACTGCGTCGGCGTCTACATCAGGAGGTTCGGTTCCGCCAAAATCGTTGTAACCGTCTGTCTGTATATAAATACCGCACCATACATTGGAGTATTGGCCCTGCGCTTCATCTAGATTGAGGGTAAGATCCGTTTGTTCCGTCTGACACGCTTGGCTTCCCTCACGAATGGGAGTACCGACCACAACCGCAGTACCCGTCCCGGTAACAGACCAGCAATTAATACCGTTCGGCGAATTGCTCAAAGTATGACCCTGCGCCACTTCAAAGCCGTCAAAGAAAGGCAATCCTATCCCCCCTCCGGTTGATACTGCATAAATGCTGATCGCGTCAATTCGAGCGCTATTGTGAAATCCTATCTGGTAAAGCTCATTACTGGCTGAACACATTCCCA
This sequence comes from Lentisphaerota bacterium, assembly GCA_016934225.1. Classification (GTDB taxonomy): domain Bacteria; phylum Verrucomicrobiota; class Kiritimatiellia; order UBA8416; family JAFGTH01; genus JAFGTH01. The sequence goes on from JAFGTH010000229.1 coordinate 4,970, forward strand.
TAACACCGCTCGAGTTTGCTTTTGTCCAACTCGACCCGTATCCGTTTGTGGTATAGTACAGATCCCATTCGCCAGCGTTATAGTTTAAATAAGCTTTAAATCCTATCCATATGTCATCAGGAAGACCTGTCACAAGCGTTTCCCACGATTCGTTATCGTAGGCAATCAGATTGCCGTTTGTGTTGACATAAAAAGCACCGGTTACATTTTCTACCGGCGGATCATTGGTTCCATCGTCGTAACGATACGGCTTGGCATATACCTCAAACCATACGCTTGTGTAGGAGGCGCTTTCGTCAATATCAAGAACCACATTGGTCATGCCATCATTATACACATCGGTAAATGAGCATGCCTTTTCTCCAATAAGAACCGGATTCGTGACGACCAATACCTCGGCATCAGTGCCCGATTTGTTCCACGTCCCTGATCCGGTGGGAAGATCGCCGACGCTATAGGCTTCAAAACTCTCAGTGAATGGTAATGTAACATCACCGAAGGTGACGGGCGATAAAAACACTAATCCAACCACTACACACCACATACGACTGTGATTGGTTATTATTGCCCTCATAACTGACAATAGTATCCCATTCTATATGCACTTGTGTCAAATAAAAAAAGCGCCCCAAAAAACCGGTGATATTTCAACTATCCAAAACTCTAACAAAAACGTCATTTTGCCATAACCCCTTGAGTTTCTTGCCGTTAGGATAGAGACATACCCCTTCCCCGTCTTTGGCTCCATCTTTGAAATTACCGACATATTCCTCGCCGCTGGCGTAAACATACCTGCCCCGACCATGTTTTTTCCCCTCCTTAAAACTGCCGATATATTTCGCGCCGTTGTTAAAAACATAAGTTCCCTTACCATGCCGAACATCATCCACAAATTCGCCTTCGTACACATCGCCGTTAGAGAAGCGAAAACTGCCGTTGCCGTGTCTTAGTCCGTTCCTGAAGTCGCCCTCATACTTATTGCCGTTCGCGTATTGCATTATTCCTTTCCCATCAATCATTCCATTCTTAAAATCGCCTACATATCGGTCGCCGTTGCCGTATTCCAGGCTGCCTCGACCCTCCTTCATGTCTTTCCGAAACTCGCCCGTATACTTATCGCCGTTCTTGTACGTCAGAGTGCCCTTCCCATGCTTCATATCATGCCTAAACTCGCCATCGTACCGATCGCCGTTTCTATAATAGTATGTGCCCCAACCATGAAAGAGTCCGTTCTTAAATTCGCCTTCATAGCGATCGCCGTTTGAAAAGGTCACGACGAGTATCTCCTTTACGTGATTTTCATCAGATTGAGGCAAGGAATCCGGTATTGCCTCGTTTTTTTCGTCTGTTGCATCATTGTCAACAATAACCATATCGCCAGAAATGGATCCTGACCCGGTCTGCGCATCTGACTGAGAAGCGTCGGTTTTGATAGTATTCACACCATTTCGATTCTCGGTTTCCATTTGCGGCAACGAACCGGAAAGGGATTGCAATAGATCCATGTATCGTTTCTCCAAGGCCTCCAATTCGTTCTGTTTTCTGAGCGATTCCTTTTCCATCTCTTCCATTCTCGTTTTTAGAACCGACAAGTCAGATGATTTCACTTCATCTTTCTGCAAAATCCATTTATGAAAACGCATCAAGTTGTTTTTCAATACCTTGTCATTGGCATGCCTTTTTGTTTCCATCTCCACAGTCATTGTCCTGACGGAATCATTTTCCTTGTTGATGTCGTCAAGCTTGCCCGACATTGTAACCAGTTCGGCGGATGTCAATGCCGTCTGTTCGTGTATTTGCTCCACCTGCTCTACAGCGCGTCGAGAGTTTCGTAATACGAATACGCCCACTGATATGAACAGAACAAGAACAAGCATGATTACGAAGAAGAAGATACTTCCTGTCCAGAGCAGAAGACGGCGGCTGCGATTGCGTTCCGTTTCAACGTATCGCTGCACGAGATCCATTGTCACGCCGCGATCCAACACTCTGGGCAAAGCATGGCCATCCGGGGTTGTCAGGACTATTTCGTCCACATCAATTCCGGCGTCTTTTGTATCCTGTGGTTCCCTGCGCATATCATCCGAACATTCCGAAGAAATGTTCGCTACTCTTCTTCTATGCCGCTTGACGTCATCAACTTGCTTATGACCATGGAACCTCTCACGGCGCCCTTGGTCTTCGACGGGGTAATATTTAATTTACTGACCCGCATCATACCCGGCGCGGCGAGATTCTCAATGGACTCGAAAAATTTAAGCAGATTCTGCATATCGGTTTCGAACTTGCCGATCTCAACAAAATATTCATCATAGAAAAGAGCTTCATTGGGCGGGCGATGATCTATGGCGTCGAGACTTATTCCGGCCCGCTCGGCCAGTTCATCAATTTGGCCCTTCATTTTGTCTATTTCCTCGGATTTCCGCGTCGCGACGCCTATGCGCCCGGAAGCTGTCCGGTAATCCGCTTCTA
>JAFGTH010000230.1 GCA_016934225.1 Lentisphaerota bacterium
CACGCGCATACCAGCAACAAAAACTTGCGCAGATAAAAGCGGCTGAAAATATCAACGATGATCTCAAAAGCGCCGCCGTAGAGTGCGTCCTGAACAAGTCATGCCTTTGCCACGATCTTGGCGGAGCATTTACCGTAAAGCACAACATTGACCCGGCAGCGCATACGGCTGTCTGCCCAGGCCCGAACATAGTTTACTTTTCAAAACTTACCAACCTTCAGGAAATGGCGGATCATATTTATGGGCGCTTGTCGCTAATAACAAAATCCGACAAACCGCACATGTTTGTTCAGGAACTTAAAATCTACATTGAGCATCTGAAGCACGAAATAGAAAAATCGTCTTGCGGCCTCATAAATCTCACTCCGAAATACTTTGCAGAATTCAAACAGAATCTCGTTGATGGAATTAAACACTACAAAGAAATGGCCAAACACCTGAAAGAACAGAAAGACAGGTTTCTGGCAGACCTTGAGATTTTGAGCGCACAACTCGAGATGATTACCCAGGATCTGATTCAGGAACCCGAGAAAGCGCTCGTTTAACCCGTTCCCGGCGAAATCACCGGGCAATAGCCCATATATATAATGAATTGCCGTCGAATTATTCATGTTTTGTGCGCATGCATTTGCCTGTCCCTGCCGATAGGATGCGGAATGCAACACCGCGCGGAAAATACCCTCTGCCGCGCCGCGATTATGCCGAATGCAAATATCGTATTTTCCATTGATATAGCAGACGCGCGTTCAACGGATATCATTAAACAGGTTGAAGACCAAAACGCCGCCATTGTTACCGCCACATCAGACGCAACTCGCGAGAAATTGGAGCAGGCCACAGGATTGACAAGAAACGATTTGGTCGCCGCGCTCTTTGCCGCCAACTTCACCAATATGTCTTTAAATGTCATATCATCACCAAGTTTTTTGTCCGACGTGGACGCAGTAGCCGCATTGACGCTGGCCAAACCTCTTACGCATAAAGGGCTTCTCGCCGCAATGCAAATCATGAACGACAACAAACACGCCGTGCAAGTAACAGAAGTCAGTGTTGAAGGCAAACCGGCCGTGGCAATCAGATCGGCCAATCCGACAGAAACACCTAGATACGCGGCAACTTCAAAGGACGGCAAAACCGTTTACGTCGCCTTCAATAAGCGCTCGCTGACCTCCACACTACAACGGGAAACCAGCGGCTCATACGAGAAAATATGCCCCGATCTTCAAATGCTTGAAAAACAAATACCCGACCATTCACAGATCCGATTACTCTTCCGCCGACCCGAATCTTCGGCAATGCCAAAACTTTCCTCCAACAACGAGCCGTTTGGAAAGTTGCAAACCATCTCCGCAGGAATAAATCTGGACAAGCAAATCCATTGTCGCGCCGCTCTGACATTCACCGGATCAGAATCCGCAGAGACCGCCGCCGCTCAACTGAGAACACTTTTACCGCTGTTTGTGATGGCAACCATGCAAAGCACAGGCAACAAAACCGGCGTCTCGCTGCCAAGCTCTCTAAGAATCGAAGCACAAGACACAGTCTGCAACCTGAGCTTCACTCTTTCCGAATCGGATATCATTCCACAAATCATTCCGCAAACGCCTGCTCATCCGGTCAGCAATGAAACAGGACGAACGGCAGCACAACCAAAAAGTTCAGGCACACCAGCCGAAAGTCCAAGGTCGAAGACACAGCGGAAAGATACGGGTGATAATAAATAAAGTTCCTTATGAGTCTTCGCTTTTGACTTGTCACCTTAGACCGGTGGCTTCGATGTTACACTTGTTGCTTTCGACTTGAGACTGGTCCGGGGGCCTGTTTGATTGCCTGCCTCGGCGGAGGCAGGCGGCATTCGATCGCCTTATACAAAACATTATCTGCCGGAATCGGCGATAACATCCTTCAGGAAAGCGATCAATTCCGTCCGCATGTCTTCACGCATGAGCGCATAGGAGATATTCGTTTTAATAAAATCAATCTTATTTCCGATATCGTAGCGCCGACCGTCAAATCGGTATCCATACATCGCTCTATTCCCGACAAGCAAACGCATGGCATCAGTAAGCTGAATCTCATTATTTTTTCCACGCGCTGTCTGCTTAATATAATCGAAGATATCCGGCGTTAATACGTAACGACCTGCTATCGCCAGATTGGACGGCGCATCTTCAATAGACGGCTTTTCAACAAAGTCATCAATTAAATAAACGTCTTTCGCCATTTGAGAACCGGCGACAACCCCATAGCGACTTACTTTGCTTTTTTCCACTTCTTCAAGGGCAACAACGGATTCCTGGTACCTATCGAATATGTTTATCAGTTGCTCAGTCACGGGCAGCGACGATTCCACAAGCGTATCGCCCAATAGCACCGCAAACGGTTCGTTGCCGATATGATGCCGAGCGCAATAAATCGCGTCTCCAAGACCGTTTAATTCTTTCTGCCAGATAAAATGAATGTCGGCAAGCGACGATATCCTCCTGATAGATTCCAGTTCGGCTTCTTTACCTTTTTCACCAAGCTCCATTTCAAGTTCAAAGTTGCGATCAAAATGCTCTTCTATGGCGCGTTTCCCTTTTCCAATTACCATCAGTATATCGGTAATCCCCGATCGCACCGCTTCCTCCACGACGTATTGGATGGCAGGCGTATCCACAATCGGCAACATTTCCTTGGGCTGGGATTTAGACGCCGGTAGAAATCGAGTTCCAAACCCTGCAGCAGGTATCACCGCTTTACGTATCATCTGTCCACCTCGGCAACCTTAACCAATTCGGGTTTGATAACCACGACACCCATCGGTTTCAATGAATCAACCAAACGCTCAAACATAATGTCGTCCTCGTACGTTCCAATTATGGCGCCGCCCGATCCGGTAAACTTGGCGCTGGCGCCGACAGACCGCGCGGCTTTAATCATAGCTCTGTTACCTGAACTGATTTTGCATATTTTTGCCCGCATATCAAAATTGGCGTTGAGCAACCCGCCAATTTCATCAATTTTCCTGCTCAAAAGACAATCTTTAACCCTGTCAGTCAAGTCCGCCCAGTAGCGAACGGCTTCAAGCACATCGGCGTTTTTTCCGGCAAATCTTTCCGTCAAATTGTTATGCACTACATCCGAACCTTCAGATAAATCTGCGCGATATGCAATATACAATAACGGCAGCAAAGAAGGATCCATCTTAATGTAATTGCCGTAGCCCTGCTTCTGCATTATTTCGCTGCTGAAGTCCATATACATCAACCCCTCGTAAACCTGGGCTACGCGGTCTTGCAGTCCGGCCGATATCAACAACTCATCCTTCTCAACAGACAGAATCAGGTTGGCTTGATCAGGCTTGGAAATGTTTACATTGTAGAAGGCCATCAACGCGCGAAGGCAAGCGGTAATAATCGCGCTCGATCCTGCCAAACCGACAAGATGCGGTATGTTCGAATCGTATCTGATAGTAAAATTTCTGTCTTCCAACAATACACCATGCTCCGTACAGTAGTCAAAAAAACGCTTAACAGCAGCCTTTAATAACCGTATCCCGCCATAATAGCCATAA
>JAFGTH010000231.1 GCA_016934225.1 Lentisphaerota bacterium
GAGAAATATGAACTCAAAATCCATCCAATACAACCGAACTGCAATGCCGGGGGATCAGGCTCGCAGGCTTGCCCGTGCGGAGGCGGAGAGCCCGAAGCCATCATTCCAAATGGAGCACCTGTCGCGACCGGTCTGGGCGGCGGCGATTGTGTTAGGGGCCGTGGCTTCGGCCGTGCTAGCGCACTGGCTTCCCGTGTATTTCCGAATGGATGATGCGGCGTACATGGCATGGGCGGCGGAATATGCGTATTGGTGGCAGGCCTTCGATCCCCGGGTCGGCGTGTTGCATGGCATGTTTCGCCCGATGGTGAATCTCTGGTGGCAATTGCTCTGGGCGGCCTTTGAATTCGAGCCGATCGGGTATCAGGTGGTATTGACCTTCGCGTATGCCCTCGCGCTGATCGTATGGTTGGACGCGATTGTCCGATGGTCGAACAGTGGAATGTACGGCATGGTTACGATCGGCCTTTGGCTGCTTCTGTTCTTCCGCCTGCAGTACGTCGTATTCTGGTTCTCCAGCTCCGTTTATGTCCTATCGGTTCTCTTTATCATGGGCGCCTTTCACGGCGCGGTCCGATGGAGACGCGGCAGCCGTTTCGCGGTAGTTCAGGTCGTTGTCTTTCACCTGCTTGCCATGTTGACCCGGGAATCTTCCGCCTTGATTCTTCCCGCTGTGTATACGTCGTTCTACATGCAGAACGAACACGATTCGGCATTTCGTCGTCTGTTCCCGGTATTGGGTTTCGTCAGCCTCGCCGGCATCTTTTGGGTGCTCATAAAGCCAGGGCTGGCCGCGCGCATCGGCGCGCCGGAAAATGGCCGGCAACTGTTGGGGTTCGTGACTGAACGGTGGCAATTCTACGGTGATTTTCTTTCGGCCGGCGCCGGACTCCTACTCTGGATCCTACTGGCGTTGTTGCTGACGCGCGAATCGCGCGGCCGTACCCCTGTCATACGCGCGATTCTTTGGTTCGCGGCCGCCGTTACCTTGGCCGGTGCCGTGACCGCGCGGTCCTTTCCGACCTCCGGCTGGCTGGGCATTGTAACCGGGTGCGTCGCCGTGGCGTTGTTCAGCCGCAAGGGCCGGCTCGGTGCCCTGTGGTTTGTGCTGCCCGTGGTGATGGTGACGCTTATTGAATTCAAGATACGAACCTATATGCTGGAAGCCTCCTTCGGCGCGGCCATGCTGGCAGGCGTGGCGTTCACTCCTCTGGCTCAACGCAGTTGGGATCTGCTTTATCGTTGGCTTCAACAGAAGCGAATGATGGTTTTGCTTTCGCTGGTTGGAGTTCTCATCGTTGCCGGTCTTGTGGCAACCGGTCCGCTGACCCAACGATGGGAGGCGGCGCGGACCGTGTCCGAGAATCGCGTCCAGTTTTCGAGAATGGTCCGGATCCTGCGCGATCATCCCAGGGTGCTGATTGTGGTGGTGGACTATGAAGACCGTGGTTTGGATTATGTGGAAGACATTCTTCCGCTGGACGATCTGACCAAGGCCCGCGTTCAAAAACCCATGACGAGTCACTGGCTAAACCTGTTTCTCCGGATCAACGACCCGGCCCCGACACCACGGGGCGTCAACTGGAACGCCTGGCGGGAGAAATACGGCATGCAGACACCCGCCCTCGTGCTAGCCATGAATCCGGTCGAAATCGAATTCCTCGAGGCTAAAGATGTTCAGCTAATCGTCTTACACGAAGAAACCGGCCGCTACAATCAATCGATTCTGTACCGGGCGGCAATTCGCGGTCCCGCCTCCCCGTAGGGCAGTGCTCCGCCGCCGCCCCGGCAGCCGCTTCGTCGCGCTTCGCGGTACTACGACGTGCCAGGGCAGACCGCTCTAAGGCTAGTCAGCCGCAGCATGTAACAGGTTAGCGGATTGCAGCAGGAAGGCCGCTCCGGATTTCTCCGGGCAGCGGTTCCGTTCAACGTCCGCCTTCACTTTCGGTTTAAGCAGGCAAGACAGCTTCATTCGCTTCAATGCGCTCCAGGCTGACGTTTGTGTTATCCGTTTGCCACCTGGTTTCCCGGTGCCGCCACAATATCGCACCCGTGCTCATTGTTTTGTTCCTGTTGCTGTCAAGCCTCTCCCAGAACCGGACAAGCAGATTTCCCAAATCCGGCTCCTCGTTGAAAGTTCAGAACGCCTCAAGTCTGCGACACAGGTTGAGGTCCCAGCAGATGGTTGCCGTTGGCATGCCCAGAAGTGAACATGCGTGTATGTATCCTTCCACTCACTCCCCATTCATTTGGTTTTCCCTCCGGCTTTCCGAGTTTTCGGGCGGCTGACTGAGCCTTACCCGAAAGGGCTTTTTTCTCCCTCACAGCCTTGTCTGATTGCCAGGTCACCCACGATTAGTGACGTAAAGCGTGCAATAAATTCTTTTAATTCTGTTAATTTTGTCTAAACTCTCTTTGTTCCTGGCTCAACCCGGGGTCGTATTCGTGCGGTCGTGGGAGATGGGCCGTTGGCCGATGGCGGCACATTTAATGCTACGGGAGTTGATCAGACATGTTTGAAGGCACATACACGGCAATAGTCACACCGTTCGATGAAGCAGGCAACATCGACTTCGATTGTTTCAAGAGACTGATCGATATTCAGGCTTCCGCCGGTGTAGATGGGATTGCACCCGTTGGCACCACTGGCGAATCGCCGACGCTCAATTATGAGGAACATTGTCGTGTTATTGATGTGGCAGTAGAATCGTGCAGGGGCCGAATGAAAGTGATTGCCGGAACGGGCGCCAATTCGACCTCCGAAGCCATTGAACTTACCCAACATGCCAGGGATATTGGAGCAGACGGAACTCTCCAAGTGACGCCGTATTACAATAAACCGAATCAGGAAGGTTTGTTCCGACATTTCAGTGCTGTCGCGGATATTGGCCTGCCCGTTGTTCTTTACAATGTGCCGGGCAGAACTTCCCGTGAGATTGCTGTTGAAACTATCGTCAGACTTGCGTCACACAAAAATATTGTGGCGGTAAAAGAGGCGGGTGGAAGTGTGGATAGAGTCAGCAACATCCTTGAACATTGCGACATTACCGTTCTATCGGGTGATGATCCGTTGACTCTTCCCATGTTGGCCGTCGGCGCTAAAGGCGTTATCAGTGTCGCGTCGAACATTATACCCGAACAGGTAGTGGAAATGGTTCGGTTTGCGCTTGAAGGAAATATGGACCGGGCTCGCAAACTGCATACAAAGTACTATCGGTTATTTTGTGATGTATTTTTGGATACCAATCCTATTCCGGTTAAAGCCGCTATGGCGATGATGGGGCTTATTGAAGAAGTTTATCGTCTTCCATTGTGCCCGTTGTCCGATGATTTGAAGTCAAAACTTCGGAAAACGCTTGAAACATGTTCTGTGCTTTAAACAAGGGAAATAAAGCCTGATAAAATGCAGGATTAACGAAGGATTGACCAAAACAACAGGGGGCCGGTTCATGTTTATCCGTGCGCATCTGTGCAGGTTTGTAAATCTATGTTCTGTGGAAAGGCGCTGAATGATCAATATTGTAATTGCTGGTGCTGCCGGACGTATGGGACAGGCTTTGATTCGTTGTGCCCGACGTTTTGATAAAATTCGCATCATAGGAGCCGTTGAAAGGCCAGGGCACTCCGATCTTGACAAAGATGCCGGATCCGTCGCCGGTATCGACAGCATAAACGTACGATTAAACGATAGTTTGCCCGATGCGCTTAAGAATGCCGATGTGCTGATTGATTTTACTCTTCACAGCACTGTTCAGGAAAACGCCAACATAGCTGTTGGCATGAGAAGGGCGATGGTCATCGGCACAACAGGACTGATGCCCAACGAGACTGAAGTCATAAATTTGGCAGCCTCGAAAATTCCTATTGTTTGGGCTCCTAATATGAGTCTCGGAGTAAATCTGCTTTTCTCAGTCCTCAAAAAGGCAGGATCTATTTTCTCGGACGGCTATGTAATAGAAATTGACGAAACGCATCACGTTCACAAGAAAGATTCGCCTAGCGGAACGGCGCTCAGATTGGGCGAGAAGATTGCTGAAGGGCTCGGACAGGAGCTTAACAGGCTTATGTTACATGATGCTGAAAACCCCGATATGGCTGCAGTGCCGGGCAAGATAGTTATCCGTTCGCATCGCGAAGGAGAGGCCATTGGTGATCATGCAGTTACTTTTACTAACGAAAGCGAACGTATTGAATTTACGCATAAAGCTTTTAGCCGAGATGCTTTTGCCATGGGCGCATTGCGTGCCGCACAGTGGGTTGTTACTCAACGACCCGGTTTGTATGATATGCAGAACGTGCTTAGTCTTTGATGGAAAACTCAATGGAATCAGGTTTGAGCCTGGGATCGAATCTTGGGAACCGATTGGAAAACCTGAGGCAGGCTGAAATTAAAATCTCACGCCTTCATGGCGTCGGAATCATAGCATCCTCACCGGTTTATGAGACGGCGCCGGTTGACGTTTCGGAGAAATTTGGCAGTCAATCGTTTCTGAATTCTGTTTTAATTGTGAAGGTTGATATTCCTTTAACGATATTTGCCGATGCGCTTTGGGACATAGAATGCGACATGGGTAGAAAGAAAGAGCGTGAGCGGAATGCACCTCGCATAATAGATATTGATATTATTTATGCAGACCGGATTTGCTTGAACGAATCAGATTTGGCCGTGCCTCATCCCCGTTGGGCAGCTCGTCGTTTTGTGGTCCAGCCATTGGCAGATGTGCGACCCGATTTGGTTCTTCCAGGGGAAAGCCAAACCGTTAGTAGAATCCTTTTATCTTTACCAACCGAACCGAAAGTGATTCTCTATTACGAATAAAGTCTGGGCGTTAAATACCGATTTTCCGCCCAAATCAAAATTTATGAACAAATGGACAGTTGATAAAATCAAAAATGCAAAAGGCCGCGAAAAAATCGTATGTCTGACCGCATACGATTATTCCACCGCCCGCATAATTGACCAGGCAGGAATTCACCTGATTTTGGTGGGCGATTCGCTTGCCATGACCATGCTGGGTTACGAAACAACATTACCTGTAACCATGGACGAAATGCTTCATCATACCAAGGCGGTAACGCGCGGCGTTAAGAATGCCCTCGTAGTCGCCGACATGCCGTTCATGTCGTACCAGGTTTCTGTTTCTCAGGCTATCGCCAATGCCGGTCGCTTCGTAAAAGAAGCAAACGCCGGAGCTGTGAAGATCGAAGGCGGTATATCTCGCACCAATACTATAAAGGCATTGTTGGACCAGGGCATACCGGTTCTGGGCCACATCGGTCTTACACCTCAGAGCATTAACCAGTTTGGCGGCTTCAAAATCCAAGGGAAAATACCTCAGGAAGCCGCAAGGCTCATGAAAGATGCCTCAGCCCTTGCCGAGGCTGGTGTTTTTGCCGTTGTGCTTGAATGCGTACCGGCAGATTTGGCGGCTGATATTACCGCGTCATGCAGCGTTCCGACCATCGGCATAGGCGCGGGCCCCGGGTGTGACGGTCAAATCCTTGTCACCCACGACATGCTGGGAATTCATTCGAAAGTCTCCCCAAAATTCGTCAAACGATATGCCGACCTGGATGGAGCAATGCAAACGGCTTTTGAAAATTACGCCGCCGACGTTAAGAATGGCGTATTCCCTTCGTTAGAGCATTCATACTAGCAGCGTGTCGGACTTCTTGCGCCCTTTGGGCGCCAAAGTCCTCCACGGGCCTGGGATTGTTTGAGCGAAGGATTCGGCCGCTTGCCCGGCCGGGGATCGGTTCAAGGTTCACCGTTCAAGCATGAAACACAAGAACACACTGTCTGTTCAGAAAGCGACCGTCCTAGTGGCCGCGGCGTTTCTGCTAGTGGCGCGTCTGGCGGTCGGATTCGCCGACATGACTGCCACGCAGAATGGCTTGATTCGCTTCGTTCTGGGAAGCGTTTGCGCTTTGCTCGTTCTCGTTCGCCCCAAGCCGGAAACGGAATTCAAGGCTTCTTTCAATGCGTCTATTCTCATAGGAATTACCGGCGTTGTCTTTGTTGTGGCAGGACTTATCTTCGGCGTGAACCAGTTCGAATGGCTTGGGTTCCTGCTTGTAATTATTGCGTTCCTGCTTTGGTCATTGCCTGCCGCTTTCTCGCGTGATATCTGGCTCGCAATGTTTCTGCTTTATTGGGCGCACCCTCTTCCAAACCAGGTTTTCGGATCCCTCCAATTGATCATGCAGAAAGCATCAACCGCCGGAAGCGAAATGGTGCTTCATGCATTCAACGTCAGGGCCTGGGCCGACGGCTTTTTGATACACACGGGATTAAACACTTACGAAATTCCGTCCTGGTGTAGCGGCATGAGAACGGCAACGACTGTTATCATTTTGTCTCTTGGTTTGGGAATTCTATGGCGATTAAAATGGGGCCAATGTCTTGCGCTTGTGGTATTGGCCATTGTGCAATCTCTGCTTCTCAATATAGGCAGAATTTCTGCAATGGTTGTGTTGACGCCTCCGGGCGCTGGTGATTTATATATTCGTTTCCTGCACAATTCGACCGGGTTCATTGTAATAACATCGGTTTTTCTGGTATTCCTGGAAGTCTATATCTTCGGCGTTCTCAAACGCCGAAAGGCGGCAAGATTAAGCGGGCATGCCTATCAGCACATTGCCGTTATATCGTCGTACCCTCCTTTCTGGCGGGTATTAGGCAGACACTGGATAATGCTCACGATCGTGGGCATATTTATTGCGGGTATATCAGTCTTTGCGTACAGAAACCGTCCTTACCATCGCGCTGCAATGATCAAAGATGTAGCTGTTGCGATGCGTAATGAAGGCGATTTGGAAAATGCGCAAAGAGCCTTAGACACGGTACGAAAACTTGTGCCGAACGATGAGAACTGGTTTTTTGAATGGTTGCGATTGTTGCTGATGCGCGGCAAATATGAACGTGTGATTTCAGAGCTTGATAATTTCACAGCTCACAGCGTAAACAACCCGGTGGAAAGGGACATTCTTAGAGCCTATTCTTTGATTGGTTTAGGCCGATTCGACCAGGCTATGACAATTGCGAAGGCGTTGCCTGATCAGGCAAAGAAGGAAAACGCGCGTGTGGCCATGATTCTTGCAGAGATGGCCCGATATGCGAACGAACCGGAAACCGTTGCAGAAAACATTGCCGTTGCCGCCAGAATTTTGCATAACACAGAACGTGTACGATCGCTATATCCCTACTTGCATGACAATAAAAAATGGGATGCAATAGCCTATTCGCATCTCAACAAATCATACCAGGATCCGATTCAGGCATTTGTCGCGATGGAGGCTTGCATGAAAACGGATCGCATTGTTGTTCTTGCCGATCTTGTGCGCCAGGCTATGGTCACATGGCCGAACGATCTGCGAATATTGGCGCCGCTGTTTTTTCTGACCATACGAACCGAACGGGAGGAATGGGAAGATCTGTTTGCACAACATCTGATCGGATGTGTAAAAAGCTCCGAAGCTATTGACGACTTATACGAACTGGCGTCGAAGTGCTTCTATCTTGGGCGGCCTGATCTGGCGTGGATGATATACAAACGAATCGGCGCACTGGACCCTTCTCACCCGGCATTGGCCCTGATAATTGTGCATAACGGCAATAACTGGTTCGCATTCAGAAAACGACATCTCGGGCTGCCTTCGACCCGATGGCGAGACAAGATAGATATCCGTTCCATGTTTCTGCTTGGACAATCGTGGCAACCGTCAATTGCGCTGCTTGAATCCGTGCCTTTTGTCCACGAACTTGCACGGGAGAATACTGTTGCATTCAGAAAACAACTTCTTGTGTCCGCATTGGCCGAGCTTGAAAAACGAGACAATGCCGACCAGCTTTCTCAGTTAATGCAATATGAATATGTCAAAGCTCTTGAAATCGGCGAGGGCATCCATTCCGCCCGGAATCAGCTTACTCGAATTGCAAAAAAATCCGCTAAAACGGAATCCCAATGCGCTGAAATCCTTTCTGAGCTCTATGAAAAGCGAGGCGATTGGGGCAATGTTTATGAGTCTCTCAGGAATCATTTTAACTTCGAAAACGATTCGCAAGAAGAAATTCGGCTTGCCCCATTGGTTAGACTGTGCGTATCGCAAATCAATATCCGCTTAGGTCTTGCGGCCATGCATACGGCACGACAGGCCGTGGCTTTGTTTCCGCACTCGGACCAGGCCGCATTCATACTGGCAATGGCGCTGGCTTCATATGATTCTTCGGAAGAAGCTCTGTTTGTGCTGAGTCGGCCAAGAATACGGAACGTACCTTACATTGACATGCTCGAAGGCGAACTTCTATTCCAGACGGAACGATTTGTGGAGGCAAGAGAATTTTGTCGCGCCGCGTTTCTTTCATACGTTCCGTTGCCGCTGGAACAGACGCAGAAGATTGTGCTTCCTCCTGCCGAAATCTCCGTGCAATGGCACAAGGTTTCTCTTCCATCACATGAGGCGTTCCAGAGCCGCGCTCGAATTTTAACTCAAAATGCCGGATCTGTTTCCAGCCCTTTTATTGATCAGTTAACGACGCTTTGGCTGGCTGCCTATAACGCCAAATGCGAAGGTGATACCGTTTCGCTCGCAAAATGGACAGCCTGTGGTCGAGATAAAGTTGAGAAGGCAACGGCGTTACATCATTTGATGTTGTTGCTTTGCAGACACAACAAATTAGAAGCAGCGCGGGAAGTGCTTGTGGAAGCTGTCCGAATTTTGCCGACCGAACCACATTTATGGCGAGCGCTGATAGGGCTCTCAGGCGCGGATCCTCTAATTATTGCCGCTGCTCGCGAAGCGTGTCCTCGGAATTCCGAAATCTGGTTAGCTGAATTGGTTTCGAATCTGCAGCTTGCCGCCGATCCGTGGCCGGAAAATATTGTGTGCGCCAGGCTAGCTGATATCCCAAAGGATTTCTTTACACCGGCCGCATGGACGCGCGCAGGCCATTATCTCTACAGGGGCGGCATGATTCAGGCGGCTGCCATAGCATCATCCAACGCCATAA
>JAFGTH010000232.1 GCA_016934225.1 Lentisphaerota bacterium
ACCGTATCCCTGGCCACTGTTGCTCGCCTCTGCCGTTGCCAGTTGTACAGAACATGCAACGAGCTGTCCAGACGAAATTCACGGACAGCATCACCATTTTTGTCTGTAACAAAAAAGTCGAAAAAAATATAAGCATCAACTTTTTCCTTGTCCGGGTAACGCAAATAGTCAAGGTCTGTATAATTCGTCCCGCGGCCCGGTAACAGCCAGCGCCCCAATCTGCCGATTATCTCAAACGCACGCCTATCGTCAAATACACCTGTTAGTTTCATCTGATATGCAAAATACGGTTTAAGACGATGGGCCTCAATTCGCCCGGAAAATGTCTTCCCAACAGGATCAACACGCAACAACACTTCCGAATTTCGGGATGATTTGCCTTCGTAGTCAAACGATACCACAAATTCCCTTGAGTAGTAATTGCCGGCCACATCGCACCATCGCTCATCCTGTTCGCTGTTGCGACCGGTCATTCGCACTGCATTGGTGGCATTAAGAACAAATTCATGGTTCTTGACTCGCGGAGGACCAGGCACACGAAAACGTCTGTCATCCAATCTTTGTCCCCATTCAATGCCCAGCATTTCAGACAACGGCCCGCGAATCCAACGGTTCAAACGCTTTCCGGCATCGTATGTGCCGAGCATAAGCAACGGCAATACAACAATCGCAATAATCCAGTCCCGCTTATGTCTGAACATATTCATTGCACATTCTTATTCGCACCACCCTTGCACACAAGCCTTTTACCTGACAACCATCACAGGCACACAATACAATAATAATGAAATTTGTTCATTGCGAAAAATACAACCACCATGAACCCGGAAATCTCTTAGCGTTAATCAAAATGATAAGTATGTAAATCTGAATACCCCCGTAAATCCTGTTATTTTAACTAAAATCCTCTCTCTCGCCAACGTCAGCAGACCACAGCGGTAATCCATCAACCACAATAAGTCGGCTTTAAAGCAATATTCAGGCGGCAAAGTTGCTCCCAAAGATAAAATATGCAAAAACCAACGCATCAACACTGCCTCGCCTCATCGAACATCACAAGCTTGACTCTTATTCCCTTCTTTCTCAGGATATTGCGCCATGAAACAAACATACAAACCTTCTATGGATACAATCGCCTCTCTGTGTAAACGCCGCGGATTCATTTTCCAAAGTTCTGATATATACGGCGGAATCAATGGCTTCTGGGATTACGGGCCGCTGGGTTGCGAACTGAAACGTAACATCCGCGATGCCTGGTGGAAAAATGTCGTTCAATCACGCGAAAACGTGGTCGGCCTCGACGCATCTATCATCATGCACCCGAAAGTATGGGAAGCATCCGGTCACGTCGGCGGATTTTCCGACCCAATGGTTGATTGCCGATCCTGCAAGAAACGGTACAAAGCGGATGCACTCTGCGAAGAGCAAGGCAAAAATCTCGTTAGAACAGCTACTGGTTATGCCCTGCCTGACGGCATCAAGTGTTCGACCTGCGGATCAAAAGACCTTACCGAGCCCCGAGCATTCGATCTCATGTTCAAAACCCATGTGGGTCCTGTTGAAGATGATTCCTCAGTTGCATACCTGCGCCCCGAAACCGCACAGGGAATATTTGCACAGTTCGCAAACGTCCTTGCCACGGCCAGACAAAAGGTGCCGTTCGGAATAGCTCAGATAGGAAAAGCATTCCGAAACGAGATTAACCCGCGCAATTATACTTTTCGCTCGCGTGAATTTGAACAGATGGAGCTCGAGTTTTTCATTAAACCGGGCACCGACAAAGAATGGCACGATTTTTGGGTCAAAGAACGACTTGCATGGTACGAACAGATAGGATTCCCCCCCGAAAGTCTCAGGCTGGATGTGCATCCTCAGGAAAAACTCGCGCACTATGCGTCCGCTTGCGTTGATATCCAGTACGAATTTCCGTTCGGCGCTCAGGAACTTGAAGGCATAGCTGCGCGCGGCGATTTCGACCTCACCCAACACCAGAAATTCAGCGGTAAATCTATGGAATACTTTGACCAGGAAACTAATGAAAGGTTCGTACCACATGTTATTGAACCTTCCGCAGGTGTAGACCGCATCGCCCTTGCAATAATCTGCAACGCATACCGCGAGGAATGGGTGCCAAAAGGCGACGGAAATAACAAGGCGCCCGTCGAAGCCGAACCCGGCAAGCAAGCGCCGGAAGGCTATGAAACCAGAACCGTCATGCAATTCGACCCCAAAATCGCGCCTGTGAAAGTAGCTGTCTTCCCTCTTTTGAAAAATAAGCCGGAACTCGTTGAAAAGGCCAGGTCTGTCTTCTCAAAACTCAGTCCCATATGGCCTTGTTTCTGGGATCAGGTCGGCGCCATAGGCCGCCGCTACAGACGCCAGGACGAAATTGGAACACCGTTCGGCGTCACAATTGATTTCCAAACGGTGGAAGATGATACAGTAACGCTCCGCGATCGCGACAGCATGCAACAGACACGACTGGCCATAAATGACCTCCCAGAAAAACTGCGCGAGATCTTGGCATAAATCGGATCTGAAATAAGGCACATAAAGAAACACAATGTGTAACGAAGATTCAAAAGAGCAAGACCTCGGATTTGCCAGAATAGATACCGATCGTCTGAAACGACGTGGTCTTCCGGAAGTCATCTACTGCCCCGGTAAAACTATTAAACAAATAATCGAAATTACACGTTTCTTGAAAAAAGCAGGGCAAAATGTTTTTGCCACACGACTGGAAGCAGAGCGATTTCACGACATCAAGAACACATTCCCTGACGCCGTGTACCACGAAACGGCACGCGCAATGACAATAGATGTTGCTCCACTCCCCGTTCCAATAGGACTGGTTGTCGTCGTATGCGCCGGCACTTCGGATCTCCCTGTCGCCGAAGAAGCCGCGCTCACGGCTGAACGAATGGGCGCCAGAGTTAAAAGAATTCACGACGTCGGAGTCGCCGGTTTGCACCGCCTAATGAAACATGTGGATCTGATCCGTTCCGCCCGCGCCGTCGTGGTCGTCGCAGGCATGGAAGGCGCGCTTCCGTCCGTTGTCGGCGGATTGATAGACAAACCGATAATAGCCGTGCCAACCAGTGTCGGATACGGATCAAGCATGCAGGGCATCGCAGCGCTCCTGGCAATGTTAAATTCCTGCGTCCCGGGTATATCGGTGGTCAATATAGATAACGGATTCGGCGCCGGCGTCGCAGCGGCAATGATCAATAAAACAGGCGAACAATCATGAGAAGTATCAGGTTCGACAGTGTCGGCGGCGCAAGCGGCGATATGATATTGGCAACTTTAATTGATCTCGGCGCCGACCCATCCATGCTGAGCAACCAGCTTGCATCACTTCATGTAGACAAGTTCAGCATAAACGCCGAACGATACATTTCAGATTCCTTTTCCGGAACCCGGGTAACAGTCAATGTTCCTCATAAACACGATTATTTTGAACGGCATTTGTCAGATATTGTCGCGCTCATTGATAACAGCAATCTTTCGCAACGCGTCAAAACGAGCAGCAAGGCCGTTTTTGAATTACTCGCCGCGGCCGAAGCGAAAGCTCACAATACAACCCCGGACAGAATTCATTTCCATGAGGTTGGAGCCATGGATTCCATTGTGGACATAGTCGCCTCATGCTCCGCACTGGAACTGCTTAATGTTGATGTTATACACGTAGGGCCGTTGCCCCTCGGCTGCGGCACCATCACCTGCGCGCACGGCGTTCTTCCAATTCCCGTGCCGGCAACTGCCGAAATACTCGCCGGCTCGCCTGTTGTGCAGACCGACGAACCGTTTGAACTCGTTACACCAACCGGTGCAGCCCTATTAACCGCATGGCGCCGCCAATATGCCGACGATGAAAATGATCGTCCGACAACAATTGTCCGCACCGGCGCCGGTTTCGGACACCACAAACTGAAATCGCGACCTAACATGCTGCGCGGAATATTGATGGAAAGTTGTCCCAACAACACACTTTTTGACTATTGCACGGTTCTGGAATGCAATATTGACGATACGGTGCCGGAATTACTGGGAACACTCGCCGCAAAACTCCTTAAGAACGGCGCGCTCGACACATTTACTACAGCCGTACAAATGAAAAAACAAAGGCCCGGCATTCTTTTCACAGTATTATGCATGCCACAGGATAAGAACAAATTTATTGATATGATCT
>JAFGTH010000022.1 GCA_016934225.1 Lentisphaerota bacterium
AGTTCAGACGGCAATGTTTCCCTAACTACCGCAAGCGAATGGTATCGGCCGGCCGGAAAAGGATTCTTCATTCCACGGTACATATCGGACTTTTCAAATTTCACCATTGAAGTCTTGCCGTGCATAATGCGCCGCGCATTTGAGACTTTCGCGCCAAAGGCGACTGCTATGGCCTGATGCCCCAGACAAACACCAAGAACCGGCACAACGCCGCTCATGCGCCGTATCAGATCAACTGAAATCCCGGCTTCGTTCGGCGTACATGGGCCAGGAGAAATAATAATCGCATTGGGTTTCATGACGACAACATCTTCAACGGCAATTTGATCGTTGCGAACGACCTTGATTTCCGCGCCCTGGCTGCTCATCATCTGCACAAGATTGTAGCTGAATGAGTCGTAATTATCAATTAACACTATCATCGCGAGTCGCCAATCTGTTGCCTTCGGACTTCCAATCCATCCGCCGCCATCTCTACGGCTTTCTGCATGCCGCGCGCTTTATGGCATGTCTCTTCATATTCTTTTTGCGGATCCGAGTCGTAAACAATGCCGGCGCCGGCCTGAACCGACACAATTCCCCGGCCAACTTCGAGAGTTCTTATCGTGATCGCCAAATCCATGTTGCCGCTGTAACTGATATAACCGATCGCGCCGCCATATGCGCCTCTGGGGCTTTTTTCCAGCTCGTGTATGATCTCCATAGCTCTTATCTTCGGCGCGCCAGTCAACGTGCCGGCCGGAAACGTGGCTCTGATTACATCGTACGCATCCAGACCTTGCCGCAGTATTCCTTCCACATGAGAAACCATATGCATTACATGACTGTATCTTTCTACCACCATATAATCCGTTACATTCACGCTGCCATTCTCCGCAATGCGACCAATATCGTTACGACCTAAATCCACCAGCATAACATGCTCCGCCTTCTCTTTCTCGTCCGACAGCAATTCGTCGGCAAGCATTCTGTCCTCCTGTTCATTGCTTCCCCTCGGCCGCGTTCCGGCTATAGGACGCAACTCAACCCGACTGCCGGTGAGTCGAACCATAACTTCCGGAGACGACCCTACAAGCGTCTCATCGCCTGTTTTTAGAAAAAAAGTATATGGCGACGGATTCAACAAACGAAGCGCTCGATACAGCTGAACCGCCGATAGGTCGGTGCGCGCAGAAAACCGCTGGCTCAGAACCACCTGAATAATATCGCCTGCATAAATATAATCCTTTGCCCGGTTCACAATGCCAATGTATTCGTCCATTGTCATATTGGATTCGAAATCCACATGCTCACGCTTAGCAACAGGACCGGCAGGAACCGGTTCACAAAGCACCGCCGATGTTTCTTCGATCTGCCGAATTGCCTGGTCATATGCAGCCTCAACAGATTCATGTTGAGATGGTCGCACACATGCGACCACTTTCATGGTATGCCGAATATTGTCAAACACGACTATTCGATCAGCTTTCAGAAATCGGCTGCGCGGTACGACCAAATCGGATCTGCGCGGTACCGGCATCTTCTCGAATTCAACCATTGCTTCATAACCGATATACCCCACAGCGCCACCAAAAAAACGTGGAAGCCCCTCTATCCCGGCTACTCTTAAATTTCCATATATTTTGCGCAACTCCTCCAGTTTACCCGTACTTCCGGATTCATGACCTACGTCCAGCAATAATTCCGGATCTATGCCGATAAACGAATAGCGCCCCCATTTTTCTCCGCCTTCCATGCTCTCCAGCAAAAATACATTCTCCCGATCCGCAAATCGCTGAAGCACGGATACCGGTGTTTCAATATCGGCGAGAATCTCCTTATATACCGGCACAAGGTCGTATTCGCCCGCCAGAGAAACGAAATCTTCTTTGCAAGGATATATCATGCAGCAGCTATAAACCGCGACGATTCAAACGTCAAGTCGCGCTTTCATCATTATCAGCACCTTCAACAGTTATCGCATATGCCGGCCTCTTTCTGTGTTCTTGACGAACAACGCCAATATCTGGAACATAGGGGCATGTACCAATCAACCGTTGATATGATTTTTAATGTCCTACTGCTCGTATTCTGGTTTAAGCTATGGACCACACCCGACGATCGCAATACGTTCTTCAATCCATATCTTAGCTCAATTGACCGATTCGCGGATGCCGCCATACGGTTCCTTCAACCCGTCTTTGTAGGTTTTAACCACAAAACAATCGCAGCGCTCACTCTTATATTCCTGATCGTTTTCCGCGGCGTCGTGTTTGTAGGCATGTCGGGACCCGAAAATGCGTCATGGACACTCATCTTCGGGTTTATGCGCAGAACACCTGCATCGAATGGTATTTTGAGCTATGTGTCGTTCAGCGGATTGTCGTTTCTCGTTTTCCTGTTCAAGTTGTGGAGTATAACCCTATTGTACATGTTTATACAGCAACGCAACAATTATGCTTTCGCACATCCTACGATTTTTTTGCAAAGACTTTCTTTGCCGTTGTCCTCCCTTCGCAACGAATTTACCCTGCTCATATTGATTACAGTCGGCGCGTTCATTGGTGCGGCCCTCGAAATAGAGGGCGCGCCGATTCAACCAACGATAAACATAAATGTGCGACACGGTTCGTTTATACTGGTCGCTGCCGCTCTGACACTTGTTTCTTTGAGTGCGTTAGCGGATATATTGATGACTATCGCTAATGTAATGGTGTTGCTGATTATAGGCTCTTTCGTCGCAACTTTCACCGGCAACAGAAGCGTTATGCATTTCTGTAGCGAATGGATTGATACCTTGTTGGGCCCTCTTCGAACCCGCAAAATCGCCATTGGGATGTTTGACCTCACCCCTCTTATCTTTCTTCTTGCAATCACCATGTTTGTGCATCCGCTTTTACGAGGAATCCTGTACGGAATGCTGGCAAACTTGTTATGATGAGAAAAAACTGTTCCGGCAAAAATCAATTAAACTGCGCAATACGCCGACAGAATTATGACAACCATGACGCTTTACGCGTCGAATTCTGGTTAATATCAATCCCGAACAGATTACGAGCGTTTTGCAATGTTATTCTCGCTATGTCAACGACTGAGCAGCCTCGAATTTGCGCAAGAGTTTCCGCAACATGCACAATATAAGCCGGCTCGTTCCGGTGCCCTCTCAGCGGTACCGGCGCCAAATACGGAGAATCCGTCTCTATCAATAATCGGTTGTCTGGAACAACGCTTACAGCGGCCCTGACCGATGAAGCATTGGCGAATGTAACGATACCGCTAAAACTCACATACAGACCCATGTCCAGAATGCATCTGGCAAATTGCTCGTCACCCGTGAAGCAATGTAAAACCCCTGCCCGATCAGGACATGATGCCTTCTCCACATACCGATTCAATTCAGCGATGGTCGCCTCTTCCGCATCACGGCTGTGAACAATTATAGGTAACCCCCTGTCTTCGGCAACAGCACACTGCTCGCGCATTAATGCAATCTGACTCTCGGCAGTATCGGCGGAATAATAAAAATCCAAACCGATCTCGCCAATAGCGGCAACAGAAACGGAATTCGAGAGCGCTTTCTCTATTTCGTCATTGAGTAAATCACGAACCGATGAAACATCATGGCTAAATCGAGTTGCGTAGTTACGATCAAATCCCAACGCGACACAGACAGTTTCCGGAAACAATTTAGCGGCCTCTATTGCCAAAGCATTGCAATCAATACTGCCGCCTACGGCCACTATTCCAGATACGTCCACGGCAAGCGCTCTGGTTATCGTGCTTTCAATCCCGGCCTCGCCGTTATATTCGTCGAAATGAACATGTGTGTCGCAGTACATGAAACATCTTACCCTAACCAGCTTATTTCACGAGTTCAGGCCAATCAAGGCCAAGGCATTGATGAGGATGAAGCTGTATGAATATACCGCGAATCCTCAATAACGGCAGCTTTGGCAGGCATGGGCTCGCATCTGGTGAAGAATTGCATGCATCTTCTCTTCCCCGGGACCATATTACAAACTGTATTTGCCAAACTATTCAACTGCCGCACAAAACCATTGTTCCACAACATATTGTCCCACACGCATGCAATCCTTCATTAAATATGTCGGCTAAAGTGTCAATACCAAACCGTCGTACGACACATGCATGCCTGTCGGCAACGAATCCTCCAATTCGTCGTGATCCACATCATGGCACATGTGTGTCATGTACGACGAATGCGCGCCAATCTGTTTAAGAATGGCTATGCTCGCTTCGACCGTCAAATGAGTCCTGTGCTCACGATATCTCAGCGCGTCAAGTATCATAATGTCAATGCCACGCAGTTTCTCTATCACTGCGGGTGACATCTCGTGGCAATCAGGGAAATATCCCACCGTTTTCTCGAGATGTTCGAATACGTAACCAAACGTCGCAATACCGCCGTGTTCAACCGGTAACGGCTCCACAAAAATGTCGCCGATTTTAAAGCGATTATCAACGGCATGGTATTCGATATCCGGCCTGTACAATCCCTTTGTTTTGGGATTCATGCCGATGTAACTGAATATTCGCCGTAAATCATTTATCGTTTCCGGCGCGCCATACGCAGGTATCCTTGCACCTTGTATCGTGTTGAACCGTCTGATATCGTCGAACCCAAAGACGTGATCAGCGTGCGCATGCGTAAAAAGCACTGCATCCACTCGCGGAATCCGGTATCGTAATGCCTGCTCCCGAAAATCGGGCGCAGTGTCAACAACAAGATAAACTCCGTCGGCTTCGACAAGAATGCTGCTCCGCAACCTTTTGTTTTTCGGATTGGCCGACATGCAAACAGGACAATCACAACCTATAATCGGTATACCAGACGATGTTCCTGTTCCAAGAAATGTGATATTCATGACGGCAAGTCTCCGGTTATCACACATTTCCACGCAATGCCAATACACATACGCCATACAGCCAAAACTACGCGCCTCAAACAACGTAATAGCTATATGCCGGTCCGGCTATTTCGTAACAATGTGCAACCACTCTTGGATAATGGGCGAGAACTTCACAACCACCGGAGCGAATACCACACTGACCATCGTCATTAACTTGATCAGAATATTGAGAGACGGACCGCTGGTGTCTTTGCACGGATCACCTACAGTATCCCCAACCACAGCCGCTTTGTGAGCGTCGGATCCTTTGCCGCCGTGCGCGCCTTTCTCAATATATTTCTTGGCGTTGTCCCACGCGCCGCCCGCATTGTTCAGCATGGTCGCCAGAACAAATCCCGTGGCCAAACCACCCGCGAGTAAACCCATGACGCCGGCCACTCCAAGCACAAGGCCCGTGACTACAGGCACCACTATCGCAAGAATTGACGGAATCAGCATCTCCCGCTGCGCTCCCGCAGTCGAGATCGCCACACACTTGGCGTAATCAGGTTTCTCCTTGCCGGCCATAATACCCGGTTTCTCTTTGAATTGAGACCGAACTTCGTTCACCATCGCGCCTGCCGCACGGCCAACTGCTTTCATCGTCATCGCACAAAATACAAACGCCATCATGCCGCCCAGAAACAGACCGCACAAAAGCAATGGATTCATAATGTGAAGCTCATACACCTCCACAAAATCCATGATTCCGGAGGACGCAGCCCTGACCTTGTCAAAACCCATAAACATGCCGTCCGGAGATTTATCCGCAAGTTTCGACACCCAAATTTTTACTTCCTCTATATATGCGGCTAACAGCGCCATTGCCGTCAAAGCGGCGGAACCTATCGCAAATCCCTTGCCAGTGGCCGCTGTCGTATTGCCCAGGGAATCAAGAGCGTCGGTTCGCTCACGCACTTCATGAGACAACCCGGCCATTTCCGCATTCCCACCCGCGTTGTCCGCAAACGGCCCATATGCATCCGTCGCAAGTGTAATTCCAAGCGTGGCAAGCATTCCAACGGCCGCAAACCCAATACCGTAAAGGCCCATGCCCATGTCCGTAAAACCACCGGCCAGCGTAAAAGCCAATATTATACCAATCACAATGGTAACCACCGGCGCCCCGGTCGAATACATTCCGGTCGCAAGTCCGTCAATAATTGTCGTAGCAGGACCCATGCGAGCTTGATCCGCTATTCCACGCGTCGGCGAGTACTCATCAGCCGTATAGTATTCCGTTGATTGCCCTATCACTACCCCGGCAAACAAGCCCGCCAGAACAGAACCGACAATGCCCCACGATATAATATCAGGAACAGGAATAATTCCAAACAGCGTGGAACCGCCAAACTGCGCAAACCCCATCAGCGTCAACACTATTAACACCGAACTGCCTAGCGTACCGAACAAAAGCGCCCGCAACAAATTCTTCTGGGATGCACCCTCCTTACATCGAACAAGGAACATGCCAATGATCGAGAGTAACGTTCCAATACCGGCTATGATCATCGGGGCAGTAACAAGATTCACAGTTTCAACCACACTTCCTGTTCCGGCATGAAACCTGTGCGCTCCGACAGCAGCGCCAAGAGCCGCAGTGGCGAGAATGGACCCGCAATACGACTCGTACAAATCAGCCCCCATTCCCGCAACATCACCAACATTGTCGCCCACGTTGTCGGCTATCGTCGCCGGATTTCTCGGATCGTCTTCCGGAATGCCTGCTTCAACCTTGCCTACCAAATCGGCGCCAACATCAGCAGCCTTGGTGTAAATGCCGCCGCCAACACGCGCGAACAAGGCCTGCGTGGATGCGCCCATTCCAAATGTGATCATGGTCGTCGTCATGTGCACCAGTTTCTCAACGACATCACAGTTCGCCGGCACAAGCGTCATGCCTAACCACTCCCATCCGGCCAACATGTGTTCAGGCGTATAAACCCAACGATCCAGAACCCAATACCACAAACATATATCCAATAATCCGAAACCGACTACAACCAGCCCCATAACCGCGCCCGAACGAAACGCGACTTGCAACCCGCGATTCATACCCACGGTACAGCCTTGCGCCGTACGGGATGATGCGGCCGTAGCTGTGCGCATCCCTATGTATCCACAAAGACCCGAGAAAAAGCCGCCGGTAAGAAACGCTATCGGAACAAACGGATTTTGAATTCCAAAAAACGCCAAGACAGCCAAAATGACGAGCAACACAATAAAAACCGACAACACCACCTTGTACTGCTTGAACAGATAGGCCATTGCTCCTTCCTGAACGTAGCCGGCAATCTCTTGCATCTTGTCGCTGCCAGGATCCGCTCTCAACATTAAAGAATGAAATATTTTGGCAACTAGCAGCGCAAGTACCGACGCAATCGGAGCTATCCACCAGATTGTAGGGATCACATTAGTAGCGTTCATCGTGTGTATTTCCTTTCGAATTCAATTAACAATCATAATAACCGGTTACTTTGGAAGCGCAACTATATTGAAAACGTATACAACTTTTCAATACCAAACTCCATCTTAAGCAGTTGATAATTAATGCCTCCGTTTTCGCGGGACAGTATTACAAAATCACGGATAATACGCACTTACTGCTTTGCACAGGCGCTCCGCTGCCACAATAATAAATCAATGGTGCGACAAACCGGCTCAATTAATACCAAGATCGCTATGGATTGAGCTGGAAATTATCGAGACAAAATTCGTCATTTCACGCATGCGCAAGACGCGTAACATGCGCGCACACGGCAGACGACAGACCGGAAAAACTGTACCCGCCCTCAAGTACAGATACTATGCGTCCACCCGCATAGCAACCGGCAATCTTAATTGCTATATCTGTTAACACCGCATAGTCGCTGTCCTTGACATTAAGAGCGCCGATCGGGTCTCCCTGTCGAGCGTCGAAACCAGATGAAATCAAAACCATTTCCGGCCGAAATATTTTCATTGCAGGAATCAGTTTTTCCTTAAAAGCCGAAATGAATTCGGCACCGCCGGCGCCTGCCGCAACAGGACAATTCATCGTCGTGCCACGTCCATCGTCAACACCTGTTTCCCATGCTCTTCCCGTTCCCGGATAAGCTGGCCACTGATGAACGCTGAAATAAAAGACTGAGGCATTGTCATAAAAAATATCCTGCGTTCCGTTCCCATGATGCACATCCCAATCCACAATGAGAACTCGACTGATGCCATGCCGCTTTTGAGCATAACGCGCCGCCAGCGCCACGTTATTAAATATGCAGAAACCCATGCCTTGATCTTTTGTCGCATGATGCCCGGGCGGCCTTACAACACAGAACGCATTCTTGACATCCCCGGATATTACGGCATCCACCGCAACAAGGCAGCCTCCAACTGCCCACAACGCAACATCATAGGAACGTGAACAGATATCAGTATCGCCGGTACGTAACGATGTTTCGCCAGTTAAAACATCCTCCGACACCGATTTGATATAATCACGCGTGTGACACAGCAATAAATCGTCCATCGTCGCTGCGCGTGGAGCAAGTTCCCGCACTAATTCACGGATGGAAGCCTGTTGCTTAACGCCGCGTAATACGGCATCGCACCTGGCCGGCGACTCAGGATGTCTGCTTGCGCCATATCTGCCCGGGTCGTGTTCCTTATATATAGGATCATATACCAATCCAGTAATGCCACTCACAAAATAACCATACCCGTTCCGATCAGGCGCCCGCAAGCAACTCTTCATCTCGCTAGTATGCTCTGCAACATTCTTCCAACTTTTCACCTTTCAACCTAATTCCCATCGTTTTACTTGCCATCAGAACATGCCTGAGACATACTTCGACATTTCGTTCGTAAATGAGGAGGAAACACAATGGCAAAGATAGTATTCATCGGCGGAGGAAGTTTCGAATTCACGCGCGGTCTGGTCAGAGACATTCTGACATTCCCTCTGCTCTCGAATGCCGAAATTGCGCTCGTTGACACAAACAAAGAACGCCTCGACTTCGCCATGCGCGCATGCAAAAAGATCATCAAGATGGGCAAATACCGCGCAACCGTCACCGCCACAACCGACAGAAGAAAAGCGCTCAA
>JAFGTH010000233.1 GCA_016934225.1 Lentisphaerota bacterium
AGCCTGATTTTGTCGCCCACTGCATATTGTTTCTTATCGGGAACCAGTTCTATATCATTGAAGCGAAAATGCTTGTCATTAGTATCTTTGCCCATGACGCAGAATATATATCCGCCTTCAATCGAGCGGCCTTTTGGATCGGTTAATTTATAAGAGAGGCGATATTGCCCGGCTTCCGAAGCTTTAATTTTGAAATTGGATGTTCCTTCATCATCGGTATTCAGATCCCATGACTGTACGATATTCTCAATCGGTTGGGCGTTGATATAGCTGATTCTAAGCAATTTAAGAAGACCCCGTCCTTTAACGGGTTTACCGTCCGGGGTGCGAGCGGAGAAATTGGCGTGCACGACATCACCGATGCGGTAATGGCCGCGATCAACCCATGCATATACTTTAAATGGACTCTTGGCAACAAGGACCGATCCCTTGCCGACAATTGTCCGTCTGGATTGATCGGTGACTTCGACTGTTATCTCGTATTGGTGGTCGGTATCGCCGTGCATTTCCAGTGCCGGTGATGTATCAATATTAATCTGAAATGTGCCGTCTTTACCGATCTTTGCTTCAGCTTCGGCGATTATTTCCGGTGGTGTGTGGCTGGTCGGCCACCACCGCCAATGCGGACGTTTGCATCCCCAATCACGCCATCCGGGATACCAAGTATAGTTATATGCAAACCACCAGTAACCGGGGTCATAGAACCAGTCCCATTGTTCAACAGGGTACCAGTTTGCGTCGTAATTCAATCGTAGAACCTTGTATCTTACTTTCGCGTCTGTAACCGGCGCTCCGAAATAATATCTGGCGGTGATAGTCGTGGATATCTTATCGCCGAGCATGATCGGTTCGGATGGCGTGGCTATTTCTACTTCAAATTCGGGTTTCTTGTATTCTTCGACCCGGAAAGTCCCGCCGCCGTGTCTGACGATATTGAGGCTGTATATGCCGAGCGCGGCATCTGACGGCAGCGGGAATTCGCCGGCGATGCCGCCGTATGCGTCTGTCATGAAATCCGACTCAAAGACTTTCTCGCCTTTCGGGTTGTTGATTTGAACAGTGAATTGACGGTTAGCGAAAGATGACGTCTCGGGCAGATCGTATTTTGCATGTCGAATCCAAAACTTGAATTTAACAGACTGATTCGGTCGGTACACAGGCCGATCGGTTATTGTGAAAACCTTGGTTTGATTGTATTCCCGGTCAAGATAGCGCCCATGCCAGATACTGGAAAATCCGAGGTAAGCCAGACGGCCCGGGTTATCCGTGCCCGGCTCTTTATCTCGTACCATAATGATCCATTGATAGCGCTTATCTGTTTCTTCTTCCGACAGATATATCTGTCCATCCTGATTTGTGTGTTCGACGAAGTTTGTTGTTAATATGTTGTAATGACGTCCGGTTGATTTTTGCCGACCGATGTTTTCCTGGCGATATCCGAAAAATTCCACACTTGTTCCGGGCAGAGGTCGTCCGGAAACCGAATCCGCGATGTAGAACAATGCCTTTTTCTCTAGTGGTTTCTTAACGATGGCGGTATCGGTTATCCATATGATGATTCTACTCGTATTACCGTTTTTCATCTGAGCGGTCAGCAGATAGGCGCCGGGCTTGTCAAGAGGAGTTGTTACGGTAATGCGTCGGTCAAAATGATTTTCTTTTGGAGACAGTGGAAGATCCCATTCGGCGATCTGTTCGGCAATGTACTGTGTCTGATTTTCCTGAACCAACATGTAGCCTATGTTTCCGATATTTACTCGCCGCCAATCGAGTGTTTTCGGGTTGGATTTCAAGTATGTCTTGACGTCTGCGAGAAGCTTTTCAACAAGAATCCGGTGAGCGGTAAATGTGGCCAGTGTGCCGTTACGGAACCTGTATTCGACCGATGCGCTCCGACCTTTCGGATGGCTCATGACCGGCTCGAACCTGCCCCAGTTGTCGAGGATCTGGTTGAGTTTATTCTGTTTCCGATTGCCTATGTCTTTATGTCTGTCAATGTTACGTTGCCAATAATCGGCGGCAGCTGAGTATTGACGTCTGTTTTCGAAGATGGACGCCAACTGGTTGAGCGCCTGTTCCCCGAAGTATGACGCGTTGGCGTCAGCGATTTCGCGGTAAATGGATATGTAGTTGTGTTCGTCTGGGAGTCGGAAGCGTTTAATTCCGGTAGCCAGTCTTGCGATTGTTTCGTCGTCGCCAAGGGTATGAAGAGCATAAGTGCCGCTAAAATCCTCATCATCGTTGTCGTGTCTAAAGAACCATGATTGTTGCGCCATTGTCTGTACGCCGAATTGATTGTGAAGAAAGTTTGCAAACAGGGTGAGTATTTCGATTCTTCTATTTGGATTCAGTCGCATAGCGGAGTGCAACATCCAACGCCATCGTTCGCCGTCTGTTGAGGCATCTTCGTAGCTTTTTGGAAGATTGTGAAAGACCGGACTGCCGTCTGCATGAACCGGCGCGGCGCCTGTTCCGTGACCGGCATGGTGATATCCTTCGTCGTAGTCGGGCAATTTAGACAGGTCGGTAAGATATTGTAATTGCCAAGATTCGCTATAGCCGCGGTGTCCGATCAATATTGCGGCAAACGACATGTAAAATTGAGCCAGTGCGGCCTTATCCCTTTCGTTGGCTGATTTGTCGCGCCCTTTATCCATCAGTTGAAGCGCCCTGACTCTGTCCCGTTCGATGGAGTTGACGTATCTTCCGCCGCCTCTATGGTGTCCGCGATGAAATTTGCCGGCAATAATGTAGCCATAATGAATGCCGTTGAAATAACTCAGCGCAGATTGTTCAAGTAAGCGCCAGTTATCAGGGTGGGTGGAAACAACCTGTTCGCGGAAATCGTCAATTTCATCGCTGCGATTCAGTCGTGAGAAGTTGTTAATTGCTTCATTGAAATCGAGTCCGACCATATCAGGATGGTTGTTGGTGTTGAGCGCCAGCTTCATGAAGATATCGAGCGCTTCTTGGAAGTTGCCGTCCTTGTTCATCTGTTGAGCTTGTTGACGAAGGTCCGGTATTGATATCTGTGCGCCGTCATTCGATGCCGCAACGGTCATGAGTATAATAAGACAAAGCAAGCCGATTTGCGGGCATATCCGTCTTTTCATTTCTGCTTCTTTCATTTATGGACAGATCGAGGAATTCGAAGATCTCCTCATATCATCAATAATACAGACGTTTGTCATACCCAGTTCCTTCAAATCAAAATATTCTTTTGTTTAACCTTATACGCAACGAGTCAGCTTGTGTTTTATTCATGGGCGCGTATATCGGTTTGTGTGCCCGCGGCCAGGTATTTTACAATACCGGGCGTGACATCGGTGATTGATTTGATATTTCTGCGGAATTTGGCGGCGCCTGAGCCAACCGCAACCAGCGGCACGGGATTAAGTGTATGCCTTTTGACTGTGAGGTCTTCGATGTTTCCATGATCGCTGGTTAGCAGAAACAGAATCCGGTTTTGACGGCAGAGCCGCAATGTTTCACCCACCAACGAGTCCAGCTCGGTTAAGACAAGTTGGGCAGCGTCGTAATCGCATCGGTGACCGGCCCTGTCCGTGCGGAAAAATTCGAATAATGTGAAATTGTGTTTCAACGCAATTGCCGTCAAATGCCGCGCCGCTTCAATCGGCGTAACCAAAGGTCCGTTATAACCGCGCTGCCGTAAGGTTTCTCTAGTGATATCGTGATAAACTGATTCATTGTTTTCAAGCGTTTTGCCGTCACGGACTGTTTTGAAGGCGCTGAGTGTGGCAACGGTCGTTACCGACTGCATGCCGGACTTGTGAATTTTTGTCATATTCTTCAGGTAATATGCGTTGGCAAACGTTGACTTGCAGCCCAGCCGGGCAAGTTGCTTGAAGATATTATGCTGTCGTATAATGCGTTTGAGGCGTATTCCCGGGAATGCCTCAACGTGTCTGCCTATGATAGCCGCCGCGTTTAATCCGGTCAACAGAGCGGTTTGACCTGTTGCGCTTTGCGGAATGCCTGCGATTCCCATGGATGTGTCGAGCGGCGATGCCGATTTGTCCAGCAGGTTCACAAGATGTGGGCACATTCCGCCGTAAATCGGATTAATCTTCGGGTTGCGTGATCCCATGCCGAGTCCGTCCACAAATATGAGAAGTATGCATCTTGCACAAGTTGCGCTGCTGTTATTGCCGTCAGAAATTACGGACTGTGTGTGGCAGGTTGCTTTGCGCATCTTGATTTTTTGAGCGATTATTTTACGATTTTGAGTATGGTTTTGAAAGCCGGGTGTTTGGCGGTTTTCAATAATTCAAAAAGTATCATCTCTGTTGTGGTCAGCCGTGCGCCGACTGATTCCATTCGCTGAAGCGCAATTTGTTTGTCGTGAAACGCGCGTGACGAGACCGCATCGGTAACGATTTCAACCTCGTATCCAGCGGCGAGAAGGTCTGCGGTTGTTTGCCAGATGCATACATGTGTCTCGATACCGGCAAGAATAATTTGGGTGCGGTTCGTGTTCCGAAGCGCTGCCATGCAGGCCGGCTCGCCGCAGCCACTGAAACTCATTTTAGGGATAGGGTTTTCATCCGTGAGCAATTGTGAGAGTTCGCTGATAGTGGGACCCATTTTGGATGGGTTTTGTTCCAGCCATATGATAGGGATGCTTAGCGCTTTTATGCCCGATATAAGTTTCTGCAAATTGCTAAATAAGGATTCTTTATCGTGCATAAGTTGAGCCAGTTTGCTCTGCACGTCCACGAGAACGAGAACCAATTTGTCTGTATTCATTTGAAGCCCTTTTCTTTAACTCAGGATCAATAGCATATTAAAGCGAAGATTGCCATCGCTTCGTTTGCGAATCTGTATTGAATCGGCGATAGTGCATGGCGAGACCGTTTGTGCTTGTGGTGGCTGAGACAATGTCGTATGTGTTTCAGAGCGGCTCAACCGCCGGTATATGGAGGAATAAATGAGCAAATTTGAGCGTCCGGATTGGGACACCTATTTCATGGATATTGCGCATGTTGTTGCTCGGCGTGGCAATTGTCTAAGACGTCAGGTTGCGGCCGTGATAGTGAAAGACAAACGAATTATATGCACAGGTTACAACGGCACGCCTAGAGGTATAACAAACTGCTGTGATGGCGGTTGTCCGCGTTGCGCCGGTGACGCGCCCAGCGGAGCGGATCTGGGCGAGTGTATCTGCGCACATGCTGAAGAGAACGCGATAACGCAGGCCGCATATCATGGCATAGCAATACAAGGCGCAACCATTTATAGCACATTGAGTCCGTGTTTATTGTGCGCCAAGATGATCATCAATAGCGGCATTATTTGTGTTGTTTACGAGGACGAATACCAGTTCAAAAATCAGACTAAAGCGCTGTTTGCCGAGGCCGGTGTTGAATGTAGGCAATATGTTCGGCAAAAGAAGTAATTTCTTCGGGTAAAGTGATTTCTTTCTGTTGAGCTGCGCTAACAGATTACAAAGGTATCACCGATTTTTTGGCGAAACATTCAAGTAAAAACACATGTTTAGGGGATAACGTGCCGGCGATAGCCAAAATATTAATAGTGTTTTTCGGAATGTTGGCGCTTACGCGGATGAAAATTCCGTTGTTTCTTGCCCTCATAATCGGCGGGTTAACGCTTGCTGTTCTGGCCGGATTGCCGCCCTTGGATTCGCTGTGGCTTCTAGTGAAGTCTTTGTGTTTACTTAGACTTTGGTTGTTGCTTGCGATTACGATACTGGTTGTGGAATTCGGACGCTATATTACGGAAAAGGAAAATTCGGAAGCGATAATCGGCGCGATAAAGAAATGGGGCGGACGACATGGGAGGGTATGGACCATGACCATGGTGCCGGCGGTGGTTGGGTTGATTCCTATGCCTGCCGGCGCTCTGTTTTCCGCTCCGTTTGTGCAGCAGGCTATCGGCGACAACAAACATGCGCCCGCCTGGCGAACAGCCGTCAATTACTGGTTCAGACATGTGTGGGAGTACTGGTGGCCTCTGTATCCGGGCGTGATTGTTGCAATGTCGGTCTTTCAAATGGAGAACTGGCAGTTTCTGGCAACTCAGGTTCCGTTTACAGTGGTATCCATAACGGCCGGTTACATATTTTTGATACGTCCTCACGTTCAAGATTTTTGTTCAGATACAACTACCGAATTGGTTGACAATCGCAGAGTATTTATTGCCGGTATGCCGTTATTGCTTGTAATAGCGAGTGTAATTTTTCTGCCGTTTGCGTTGAAAAACATTGCGCCGTTTATTTCGGTGCAGAACCGAAAAATGTTGGCAATGCTGGTCGGTTTGTTGGCCGGAGTAACATTGATCACGCGCGACGAGATGAAGCGGGGCATGAAATTAGCGGTGTTCAGTTCGGTTTTGAAACCGAAATCCCGCGGCATTCTGTTGACGATAGTAGGCATCATGACTTTCCAGTATTTTCTTGAACAATCGGGGCTTGTCATATTGGCCGGCGAGGAGATAGGCGGACGCGGCATTGTGGTTGTGATTGCCGTGTTGCCGTTCCTGGCAGGAATGGTCACGGGCGTAGCAGTAGGATTCACCGGCATTTCTTTCCCGCTTGTTGTCGGGCTCATGAACGGCCCCAACTCCGGACTGACGCCCATGTCTACACTGGCGCTTGCGTACGGGTGCGGATACATGGGGATGATGCTTTCTCCGATACATCTCTGCCTGTTGGTCTCCAAAGACTATTTCGGCAGCAGGTTGCCTCCGGTCTACAAGTACATAATACCTTGCGTAACGACGATTCTCGTGTTCACGACACTGGCGCATATTTTCCTTCGCGCGATGGGCGCCTGATGCGCCGTGCGTGTTGATCGCGGTCGGCCAAACCGGGTAAAGGCTGTCTGTAACCCCAATCTCAGTTTCCCCTTGAGTGCCGATACTGTGTAGCGCGCAATGTTATTCGTGCTGCTGATCAATAGTATCATATTCGATATGAGAATCGCCGCGAAGTCGGGCTTGAAGACCGGTGCGACGCAGGCGAATTTCATTGTTTCCTATAGCCATTTGCACGGCTTTTGTTGAGCCGACCAGACATGCCAATTTGCGGCCGCGTGTCAGAGCTGTGTAGAGCAAATTGCGCTGAAGCAGTTTGTAGTGTTGCGTTGCCAGCAGAATAACAACGGACGGATATTCGCTTCCCTGTGATTTATGAATGGAGCATGCGTATGCATGAACCAGTTCGTCGAGATCAGAAAAGTCATATTTGATCCGGCGCCCGTCAAAATCAACAGTAAGCTCCTGGTCTGTCTGGTCGGCGGTGGAAATCAAACCAATATCGCCATTGAAAATATCCTTATCGTAGTTATTGCGTATTTGCATGACTCTGTCGCCAATACGATATTTGCGTCCGAACCGCTCGATACATTCTCCTGTTGGATTCAATGCATTCTGGAGAATGGCGTTGAGATTATCGGCGCCTAGCATGTTTTTGCGCATAGGCGTAAGCACCTGCACGTCGGTCATTGGATTGAATCCGAACTTTTTTGGTATGCGATCCGTTACCAGGTTCAGCATATTGGCAATGACCTGATCAGGGTTTTGAGATTCGATGAAAAAGAAATCAGACTTATCGTCGTTTGAGATTTCGAGCCGTCCGCCGTTGTTGATCCGATGCGCGTTTCTGACTATCAATCCGCCTGTTTCCTGTCTGAATATCATGTCGAGTTTCATGCAGGGAATTGAATCGGACGCAATGAGATCACGCAGCACATTTCCGGGGCCTACGCTTGGCAGTTGGTCGGTATCACCGACGAGCACCAGGCACGCCTCGCCTGGTAACGCGCTGAGAAAGTCGTACATGAGCCGGACGTCTATCATTGATACCTCGTCCAGAATAAAAACGTCGCTTTTGAGCAGATTGCCCGGCCCATGTTCAAAACGGCCCAGTTTGGGTATGAATCTCAGCATCCTGTGGATGGTTTTTGCTTCATGCAAAGTGGCTTCTTCCATCCGTTTGGCGGCACGCCCAGTCGGGGCGGCAAGGGAAACAGTCAGTTTTCTTGCTCCGAATATATCCACAAGCGCCCTGATTATTGTCGTTTTTCCTACACCCGGTCCGCCCGTCATGATGGATACTTTCTCGCTCAACGCCATGGCCAGCGCCTCTGCCTGTTTTGGCGCGAAACTGATGTTCATCCGTTGTTCGGCCCATGGGACGGCCTTGTCTGCGACAATTGGTTTGAAAGAACAAGGCGTGGTCAGAAGCTCGTTAATCTTGTTGGCGATTCCAACCTCGGCCGCATGTATTGGGGCAAGGTAAATTTTGTTCATGTCATTGATGAGATATCCCATGTCCAGCTCGTATTTGAGTGCCGATGTGAGTGTCTCAACCGGTATTTCTAGAAGCGCCTCTGCATGAAGCAGCAATTCGGGTTCCGAACAGAAGCAGTGTCCCTCCTCGGTCATTGTCCTTAATATGTGTTCAAGTCCGGCTCTCGCCCGTAATTCCGAATTCATGGGCATGCCGATGCTGATAGCGACTTCATCCGCGGTTTTGAAGCCGATTCCCCATATTTCGCCTGCGAGTCGGTATGGATTCTCTCTTATGATGTTGATTGCATCGGATCCGTAGTAACGGTAAATACGGGCCGACTGCGCGTTTCCGATGCCGTGGCCCTGCAAAAAGATCATGATATCACGCACGCCCTTCTGTTCGATCCATGATTCTTTGATTCGCTGTCGGCGAATTGGTCCGATCCCTTCAATTTCTTCAAGCCGTTTCGATTCCTTTTCGATAATGCGCAGTGTGTCTTTGCCAAAAGCCTGTACCAGTCGTTGTGCATTGACTTTGCCGATGCCGCGGATCATTCCGCTTGCAAGATATCGTTCGATGCCTTTGGCCGATGTCGGCGGTATGCAAGTGATAACAGATGCTTGAAATTGGTAACCATGCCGTTGATGTCTGACCCATTCACCTGTGGCTTCCAGCGTTTCTCCAATCCATAACGCCGGGCAGTTCCCCACGACGGTGATGGGGGAATCCATATCAGGAGATTTAACAGTACAAACAGTGTAGCCGGTTTCTTCCGACCGGAAAACGATGTTCTCAACAATGCCGATGATTTGGTGCTTTCCCTGGACGTCTTTGTTGGGTTCAGGCGCTTTCTTTTTCTGTCGCTGCCAGTCGTCTTTCTTATACATTCCGAACGGACTCCTTGAGGCGAATATAGCGGTCGTATCGCCGCGATACAAGAGAGAAGGAATGGAACAGAGTTAAAAGAGGAACAGAACTCTTTTAACAGAATAACAGGATCTACCAATTGGGGAAGAAAAGACAAATATGGATCTTTTCCAATGTGTCATTAACGGTCAATTGATGAGTTTTGTAGTTCCTGCGTTGGCAATGGGTGAAGATCGCTATTTGTCGCCGTGAAGTGTCATGAAATAGCTGGAGAAACATCACGGAAATTTGCTAAAATACTCATTTTACAAGAGCGTTCAAACAGGATGTACGGGATTGTTATCAACAAGATGCGGCAGAATTCGTGTCAACCGGTCGGCATACTGTCTGGAAAATTTGAATTGCCGAATCGAGGATCAATATTATGCGATATCCTGCAAATCTGATGATTCTGATACTGCTCGTGTCGGCGGTTGGATTTGTCTCGCACACACATGGTGATCCCGGCACACAGACGCACTATAGGCAGGACCATATTATTGTAAGGTTTAAACCCAGGGAAACAACCGCGTTTGCGGCGGGTTGGGGCAAACATGCCTTGGAACGAGTTCTGCGTGAACTCGATTTGCCGAATGGCGCAACGTTAGAGTTGTCAAAATTCGCATTGTGGCTGCGGAACAAAAAAGCCCGCGAATTGGGTGTTGATGATCCGAGAGAATTGGGTGTTGATTTCACTCGATATTTCAGATTGCAATTACCGCCTGGCATGAGTCCTGAAGAATGTGTCGAACGACTGAAGAAACATCCGTTGGTCGAAGCCGTCGGCATGAATCCTATTGGAACCGGAGGACTTGTTCCGTTCGATCCGCAGCACGACACGCAATGGTATCTGCAAATTCCAGGGCCCACAGGTTGCATAAATGCCCCGGACGCCTGGGATATTACAACAGGGTCGAATAGCGTCATAGTCGCAGTACTGGACACAGGATGTGACACCAATCTTTTGGAATTTGCCGGTCGAACGGTTCCCGGATACGACATAATTCACATGGATGATGATCCTGCTGATGATCACGGACACGGCACGGCGGTTGCGGCCGTGCTTTGCGCTAACGCCAACAACGGAACAAACGGAGCTGGGGTTGACTGGCAATGCAAACTGATGCCGGTGAAGGTTCTGAACGAATACAACGGTGGGGATGCAGCGGATTGGGCTGACGGCATTGATTGGGCTGTGAGCAATGGAGCCAAAGTAATTAAC
>JAFGTH010000234.1 GCA_016934225.1 Lentisphaerota bacterium
ATGCGGTTCCATACAACAATCTAAACGATACAAAAGCAAAAACGGCGATTGATGAGGAAGTCAGGGATAAAAAAGGCGGCCTTCCCGGTTGTTGCATGGTGTCGGACGCTTTTTTCCCGTTCAGAGACGGCGTAGATGTCGGAATCAGAGAAGGGATCACCGCCGTGATTCATCCTGGCGGTTCGGATCGGGATTTTGAGAGTATTGAAGCATGCAACGAAGCCGGCGTAGCAATGGTCTACACCGGTCAGCGTAGCTTCAGACATTGATATCCTCGGACGATAACGAAATCATCTATGAGCAAAGTCCTTGTATTGGGCGCAGGCATAGCCGGATGTTCGGCCGCTCTGGAATTGGCGCGGCAGGGACATCGTGTGATTATTGTCGAACGAAGCCCTGCAATTGGCGGCAAAGTCATTTCTTATTGCTGCAAGGCAACCGATGAGTGCAGCCGTTGTGGCGTATGTGTAGCTCACACAGCGATTTCCGAAACAATGACTCACAGGGGTATCATTGTGCTCACCGGAACCCATGTTTGTTCAGTCGTCAAGAAAGGCGAACGATTTACGGTAAGTTTGAGACAGGACCGTCCTTTTATTCAACGCAGTAAGTGTGACAACTGCGGACTGTGCGCGGAAGCGTGCCCGGAAAAGTGTATCACGCGATACGACAGGGGCGGCCTCGTCTATTATGCGATTGATCATTCACGATGCAGACGAGCCGACGGCAAGCAGTGTAGAAAGTGTGTGGCTGCTTGTCCGAATTCCGCAATTGTTGACTCTGCCGGATCGGAGAATTCCGTAATATCCGTGGATGCGGTGATAGTTGCCACAGGCCATGCCGTTTTCGATGCGAGACTCAAACCTGAATATGGCTACGGTAGAATTGACGGCGTGATTACCGGTGAAGAACTGGAGTCTGTTTTATCATTCGAAACAATGCTTGGTGCCAAGAATATCGCGTTTGTTCAGTGTGTTGGCTCCAGAGATCCTGAACTTGGACGAAATTACTGCTCCTCCGTGTGTTGCGCTTATGCCGTCAGAATGGCCAGAATGTTGCGATATGCATGTCCTGAGAATAGCGTGACTATTTACGGCATAGACATACAGAATTTTGACAAAACATTTTCAAAATTCCGAAATGATGTTCTTGCCGAAGGAGTTCAATTTGTCAGAACAGTGCCGTCATCCATATTCTCCGGACCGGATTCGCGACCGGTCATGAGACTTGAAGGTGGCGATGGGATGTCGAGCGAGGCCGTTCACGATATGGTTGTATTGTCGGTAGGGCTTGGGCCTCAACCCGACGCTAATATCACGGCGGATTTGTTCGGTCTGACTCGTGACGAATGGGGTTTCTTTGTCTCTGCTCCTAAAGGTGTTTATGTGACTGGAACTTGCGCCGAGCCGCAAAGCATTACCGACGCTATGGCTTCGGCTCGCGCAACGGCCGCGGATGCAATCTCGCATTTGCCTGCAGCGACATCAAACACGAAGCCGTTGAAACGCCGTGGCAAACAGGGGAAAAACATATTGTTGAATCAATTGTCGCTTGTGCTAGGCGGCGGAGTGGCGGGTATCACAACTGCTCGCGGGATTGCCGATAGAGGGCTGGACGTAATGTTGGTGGAGAAAAGCGACCGTATTGGCGGTCGTTTTGTTTCCACCGGAGCAAACAGCCCAATTATTGATTTGACGACGGATGGTGTGGAAATTCGAACCAATACGGAAGTGCAAGCGGTAAAAGGCAGTGCCGGCGCTTTCACCGTATTTCTGGCGACCGGGACTAATACATGTGAAGTGAAATGCGGTGCGATAGTCATATGTACTGGGACAGAAGCGCCGACTTCGCGGATAACTGAATGCGAAGGCGTTATGAGCCTGGCTGCCATGTGCCGTGCCGTAGAAAAAAACGAGCGCAAGAATAGACCGCGTGTGGTTGGAATAGTGCTTGATCAGTTTGTGGAAGAGACGAAAAGCAGCAATGAATTCGCATTGAATTGCGCCATCCGATTAAGAAACATGTTCCGTTCGGAGGTGTACGTGTTTTGCAGAGAGGTTCGAGTCAATGCGCTAAACTTGGAATTGCTGTACGACAGGGCCAGGGATGCCGGTGTTAATGTGGTCAGATATTCCGGCGCGATTGATTTCGCACCAGTCGGCGACCAAGTTGCCGTTGTAGCTCTGGAACCTGTTTTGCGCGAAACGATAACGGTGAATTGTGATCTGGTCGGCGTTAGCGACGTTGGTTTGGGATCTCGCCCGGACGAATCGCTGATTGACATGTTTGGCCTGACTACGGATGCGCAAGGACAAATACAGGACAACAATGTGCATTTCTTTCCTGAGATGACCAATCGGCTCGGTGTGTTTGTGGTCGGCGCCTGTCGCGGTCAATACTATCTTGCCGATGTGCTGCGCGACGCCCGCGTGACAGCTCTAAGCGTGAGTGCTTTTCTGGGAGCGCCGCACATTGCAATTACCGAAGGAACCCCGGTTGTTGACGCGAACAAGTGCGCATTGTGTCTGACGTGTGTGCGAAGTTGTCCGCATGGCGCCATGACAATTGATCAGGACAAGAGAACGGCTGTATGCATGGTCGAAGCTTGCCGGCATTGTGGTATTTGCGCGGGGGAATGTCCTGCAGGGGCGATTGAATTGCGATGAGTAAAATTGTAGCTTTTTGTTGTGAGAATTCCGGGCACAAGGTCGTAGAATCGCTGGGTTTGTCCATGCCTTCCAATGTGGACATTCGCAAAATTCCGTGCACTGGCCGTTTGGAAATTGCACAGATGCTTGCCGAAATAGAGCAAGGCGCCGAAAAAGTGCTTGTGCTGGCATGCCCGTTGGATAACTGCAAATATGTCCGCGGCAATCAGCGTGCGGCAAAACGCGTTGCAGCCGCGAAAAACGCTTTGCGCGATGCCGGACTTTCCGAAGATATGATCAGAATAGAATTCATGTCATCATTGGACAAACACAAGTTAAAGGCTGTTTTCGTGGAAATGGGGGTAATATGATCGTTGCCGAAAGAAAACCGTTTGACGAAATTCTCTCAATGATTGGAAACGCCCGCAAAGTACTAATCCTGGGTTGTGGCAGTTGCGTGACGGTTTGTATGGCGGGTGGCGAGAAGGAAACACAGCTCTTGGCGTCAACGATCAGGTTGTCAGACAAGAAACAGAACATTACGAGGGAATTACGATGCGCAACCATAGAACGCCAATGCGACAAAGAATTTTTTGCGGCAGTGGCGAATGATGTCAAATGGGCCGATATCATTGTTTCAATGGCCTGTGGCGTCGGTGTTCAATTTTGCGGAGAAGTATTTACAGATAAGGAAGTTGTGCCGGCGCTTAATACGAAGTTCTACGGCGCTACAGTGGAGCAGGGCGTATGGTCGGAACGTTGTGTTGGTTGCGGCGATTGCGTGTTGTTCAAATTTGGCGGTATATGCCCTATAGCCAGATGCTCCAAGAGTCTTTTAAACGGACCATGCGGCGGATCGCAAAACGGTATGTGCGAGGTTGACCCTGAAAATATTCAGTGCGGTTGGCAATTGATCTATGACCGCATGGCTGCTATCGGAAGACTGGACTTGCTCGAACAAAATCAGCCTTTAAAGAACTGGAGCACTGGTCGGGACGGTGGACCACGCCGTGTAGTAAAAGAAGATGCGACGTTATGAGCGGCCTGAAATCTGAAAGCAATTTTGAGAAGCTACTTGCGGCGAACCAATTTGTCGTCACTGGCGAACTTGGTCCTCCCAAGAGCGCAGATTCAACAGTAATCAGGGAAAAAGCCGGATATTTGAAAGGGCGGGTGGATGCAGTCAACATAACCGACAACCAGACAGCCATCGTTAGAATGTCTTCGATTGCCGCCGGAACGATCGCTTTGCAGGAAGGGGTTGAGCCGGTCATTCAAATCACATGCCGTGACAGAAACCGGATAGCTATCCAAAGCGACGTGCTTGGCGCCTATGCCATTGGGTTGCGTAACATACTTTGTTTAACAGGCGATCATCAGACATTTGGCAATCATCCGACGAGTAAAAATGTTTACGACATGGATTCCATACAACTGGTCAGAATGCTGAAAGACATGCGCGATGAGAAAAGATTTGCCTGCGGCGATGAAATCAGAAACGGGAAAAACGCGCCGATTGTTGAACCGCGGATATTTATTGGAGCCGCCGCAAATCCGTTTGCAGATCCCTTTGAGTTTCGAGTCATTCGACTGGCGAAAAAGATAGCCGCCGGCGCTGATTTTATACAAACGCAGTGCGTTTATGACATGGCTCGTTTCAAGGAATGGATGAAGCAAGCCAGGAATAAAGGTCTGCACGAGAAGGTGAAAATTCTTGCCGGGGTTACTCCTTTTAAATCAGTTGGAATGGCTAAGTATATGCGCGATAAGGTTGCCGGTATTAGCGTGCCGGATTATTACATAGAACGATTAAGCGCGGCCGAAGATAAAGCGGCCGAAGGCATAAACATTTGCGTCGAACAGATAAAAGAGTTACGGGAGATTGAGGGGGTGGCTGGCGTGCATTTGATGGCAATTGAATGGGAAAGGCGTGTGCCGGAAATCGTTGAGCGCGCAGGGTTGCTCCCTCGTCCATCAGTCAAATAATCGAATTTAAATCAAGAGGGCTTGCCGACTTGTATTTACGGCAGCTTTGGCAAGAAGCGGAGAACAGAATGAGCAAAATAAACATTGAAAGAGCCGATGCCAATTTCAAATATGAAGTGGCGAGTCATCCTGGCGCGGAGAATATAAAGAAATGCTTCTCGTGCGGAACCTGCACCGGCGCATGTCCGGTATTCCGTGTTGAATCTGATTACAATCCGAGGAAGATTATCAGACAGATATTGCTTGGATTGCGGAAAGAAGTTCTTCAGTCCAAGGAAATATGGCTCTGCGCCAGGTGCTACTCATGCACCGCACATTGTCCGCAGGGCGTCAGTTTCGCCGATATCATAGTAGTTCTCAGAGAGATGGCAATTCAGGAAGGCTATGCCCCAAAGAACATTTTGAAGAAAATAGATGAAATTACGGATTGCGCGAATGAGTTTAGGAAAGACTGTATCAATCGCATCACCGGGAACAATAGTCTTTCTGAACATGAAATTGTTTCGAAAGTGCGAACAAAGGTGGCCGGGCTCCGCTAAAGGGTGTTTGGCTTCACAATTATTGCGGCTGCAGGGAATGAACAGAGAATCGAAAAGAAACGATTTGGCGGTTATGACACGTGTCGGCGCTGTGATGGTTGTCGGCGGCGGGATAGGCGGAATACAGGCCTCTCTTGACCTCGCCGCAAGCGGTTACCGCGTCTATCTTGTAGAGTCTTCACCCTCAATAGGCGGCACAATGGCGCGCTTGGATAAGACATTTCCGACCAACGATTGTTCTATGTGCATTCTCTCTCCGAAACTTGTGGAATGTGGACGCCATTTGAACATAACTGTTATGACGCAAAGCGAGGTGCTTGGTTTGAGTGGGAAAGCCGGTAATTTTACAGTGCACGTTCGTTCACATTCCCGATACATTAATCCCTTAAAATGCACAGGTTGCGGTGATTGCGCTGAGGCTTGTCCTGTCGAATTTGACGACGAATTCAATGCAGGACTGGTTAAGCGCAAGGCTATATACCGTCCGTTTCCGCAGGCATTTCCTAATACGTTTTGCATTGAAAAGCGGGAGAAAGCGCCTTGCGCCACCGGCTGTCCGGGAGGAATCAACATACAGGGGTTTGTAGCATTGATCTCGAAAAAGAAGTACAGCGAGGCTTTGCGGCTAATTCGTGAAAGTATGGCCTTCCCATCTGTTTGCGGCCGTGTTTGTCATCATCCCTGTGAGCTTGTATGCAAGCGTGGTGATTACGATTCGCCCCTGTCTATTATGGCGCTTAAACGTTTTGTGGCCGATAAATGCGGTGCTGAGGATCTTCAACTGCCCGAGGCAGTGGAAACGAGGCCGGAACGAATAGCCATAGTGGGCGCAGGACCGGCCGGTTTAACCGCGGCATTTGAACTATCGAAACGTGGTTATCCGGTGGATGTGTTTGAGGCATTGTCGGAGCCCGGCGGGATGCTGGCCGTTGGGATACCTGATTATCGCTTGCCGCGTGACGTGCTGAAACGGGAAATTGATCGCATAAGACAAATGGGAGTAACGATCAAGACCGGTGTCGAGTTGGGCAAAGACATTACCATCACAAGTCTCAAGAAAGACGGCTATAAGGCAATTC
Source organism: Lentisphaerota bacterium (assembly GCA_016934225.1). Lineage (GTDB taxonomy): Bacteria > Verrucomicrobiota > Kiritimatiellia > UBA8416 > JAFGTH01 > JAFGTH01. The sequence goes on from JAFGTH010000234.1 coordinate 6,253, forward strand.
TCCTGGCCATTGGCGCGCATAAGTCGCTCAAATTAGGTATAGAAGGCGAAGATCTGGATGGAGTAATGGACTGCGTTGTTTTTCTTAGAAATGTAAATCTAGGTAATAATGTGAAGATTGGCCGGAATGTTATCGTAGTTGGAGGAGGAAACGCGGCTATAGATTCCGCTCGAGTGGCCAGACGACTGAGTGACGGTAATGTAACCATCCTGTACCGTAGAACAAGGAAGGAAATGCCGGCAACCCCGGAAGAAATCCAGGCCGCATTGGATGAGGGGATCAAGATTCGTTTTCTTGCCGCGCCAATAAGTGTAAAAGGCAACGGCAAAGTCACGGAGCTCGTATGCCGGCAAATGAAACTTGGCGCGCCGGACGACAGCGGAAGGCGCAGACCGGTGCCGGTGCCGGATTCCGAATTCAGTTTGCCGGTTGACAC
>JAFGTH010000235.1 GCA_016934225.1 Lentisphaerota bacterium
CCGAGCATTATCCAGAAATCCTTTCCGTCGCCAATCCCTGAGCAATCGGGCGCGAGTTCCGATACCGGCCGGCCGTCGCATTCGCCGTGGTAATCAATACTGACGAGATCTTCCTTTTTAACCGGGCGGTCAGAAACGTCCTCAAAAGTGGAATAATGATCCAGAAAGCGCTTCACAGTCTCATCAACCTGTTTGTCTTCGATCCTGATCTCCTCGCTTTTCAGAGATATTTTCCGGTATTTCGGGAGTTTGAATTCGGGCGCCACGTCTATTGTCACATTGAATTCGATCCCCGTGTTTCTGTCGAACTTGACATCCTGCACGGAGACAACGGCGACCGGCGTAATTCCTTTCTGTTCCAGCGCCTGACGATAGAAACGCGGCACAAGTCGGTCCTGTGTTTCTGTCTTGATATCCGAAGCAAACTTTCGTTCAACCACCTTTAAAGGCGCGTTGCCTTTTCTAAAACCTGGAATTCTGGCTGCCTTCTTAAATTCGGCGAGAACATTGTCGTAATCGTTAGCCACAGCTTCAGCAGGTGCGAATACGCGCACAGTTCTGCGACATGGACCGGAATCTTCAACTGTAACCTTCATTCAGATGAATGCCTTTCTAACTGGATATCCAAATGCATTTATACTTTATTGGAATCCAGATACTATACGCAAAGCTGCAAATAACGCAACATTCTGTAATATATGTTTGCCTGGATTTTTGCAACATTGGGATATGATAAAAACCGTGTGAACACCGTTATTCCGATTCGACTTCTCATTTGAACAGCGCTCCCTGTTCAAACAAACAGCTATTCCTTGAGTGACATGAGAAATTCGGCATTGCTTTTCGTTTTTTTCATCCGATTCACGATCATTTCCATTGACTCGACCGGCGGTACGCCGTTGATGGCTTTTCTGAGTATCCATATTCGACTCATTTCGTCGGGGTGCAGGAGCAATTCCTCTTTGCGGGTGCCCGACTTCTCTATATTGATGGCCGGGAACACGCGCTTGTCCACCAGTGTTCTGTCCAAACACAACTCCATATTGCCGGTACTTTTGAACTCCTCGAATATGACGTCATCCATACGACTGCCGGTCTCGACCAGTGCGGTTGCAATAATGGTCAGACTGCCGCCATGTTCGATATTACGCGCAGCGCCAAAGAATCGTTTAGGTTTATGCAACGCATTTGCGTCCACGCCGCCGGAAAGTATTTTCCCGCTGTGTGTCTGCAAAGTGTTGTACGCACGGGCCAATCGGGTAATGCTGTCGAGCAATATAATAACATCCTTGCCGCACTCCACCATACGTTTCGACATTTCGATTACCAGTTCGGCCACCTGAGTATGACGTTCCGGCGCTTCGTCGAACGTGGAGCTTAATACGTGCGCCTTTGTATTTCGTGTCATATCCGTTACTTCTTCCGGTCGTTCGTCTATGAGAAGAATAATCAAATATGCGTCCGGATGATTTGCCGATATGCTATTTGCTATTTTCTGCAAGAGCACGGTTTTGCCGGTACGAGGAGCTGCTACGATAAGACCTCTCTGCCCCATACCTATTGGTGTGAAAATGTCCATAACACGCATGGAAGTATCATTGTCGTCCGATTTTTCCAGATTAATGCGTTTTTCCGGGAATAATGGAGTCAGGTTTTCGAACGGAATTTTATTTCGTGATTTTTCGGGATCGTCGCCGTTCACCGTTTTTACGCGCAACAGCGCAAAAAATCTTTCCTTATCCTTCGGTTCGCGAATTTCCCCTTCCACGAGATCGCCTGTGCGCAGAGCGAATCTTCTGATCTGCGATGGCGACACATATATATCTTCCGGACACGGCAGGTAATTGCTATGTGGTGATCGAAGGAATCCGAAACCATCGGGCAGAATTTCGAGGACGCCTTTACTCACCATTGTACCGGCCTGTCGGGCATGGCACTTAAGGATCTCAAAAATCAGTTCGTGCTTTGGAATGGCCCCCAGTTCAACCAAACCGAGAGTATCGGCGATACTGTTCAGTTCCGGCACCGATTTCTCTTGCAGGTCATACAAACTCAGGCTCTCGGAAATAGCTCCGGCCGGTCTTTCAACCGGCGGCGAATCTGAAACGGTCCCGTTATTATCTTTCGGCAAGCTATCAACCGCGCGGCCGGGGTAATTGCCGTTTGCATAATTCCCTGAGTAGTTTCCACCGGCATAACTCCCGCCTGAATGAACTCCGTTTGAATAGTTGCCGTTGCCTCCGTTCGCGGGGTGTCTCGGCCGATTGGAGTTTCGCCCGCGTATTCCGTGGCCGTTTTTCTGTCTCCTGTTGTTTCCTGTCGCGCTTCTATCGGGCATACTTACCTCTCCAGGATACTTTGCAGCACCCTCGTTGTTTGTTGTTCAAGCAAATCCATGGTTCCATTATTCACAATCACATAATCTGATGCCGCAATTTTCCGATCAACGGGCATCAACGCCGCTACTCGGCGCTTTGCGTCAAGCTCAGTCAAGCCGCGCTCCAAAAGACGCGTCAATTGGCTCGATTCATCGCAAACAACGCAAATCGCACAATCCCACCCTTCCTTTTCGCCGGTTTCGAAGAACAACGGCACGATTACCGCGCTGTTCTCCTGCGCATGCTTTTGTTGCCATGCGCGCCACGCGCTTTTTATCTTCGGATGTGTAATTCTATTCAGTTGAGCAAGTTTCCCGGCATCGGCGAACACTTGATTACCAAGCAATTTCCTACTGATAGACCCATCTTCGTCAACAATGCCCGGACCAAACGCCTCGACAATCTCACCAAATACCGCGCTATCCGGTCGCAACAACTCGTGTCCCAATTCATCGGCCTCGCAAACGGGAATTCCTTTCTTGCGGAAAATTTTCCCCACAAGGGTTTTCCCGCAAGCTATTCCGCCGGTAATGGCAATTTTGACCATGAGAATGGAAGCGTCACGTAAAAACTATGGAATTTGAATTTGGGTTGCAGCTACGATAATCCGGAAATCAACCTGTACTGATTGATACGTCACGACTTTAGACATTTCACATATATGTGTCAACAAAAAAATAACACTTTGTTCGACGATCGGAGCATATCAAGTATGCATTTCGACAAACATTACTATCACTCGACAAATATCGCTCTATACCGGACATAGATCCGGGGTTGAAAATCAACCTTGTTATTGAAACAAACTTGGCGCACGCAGCTCTTGCGCCAATGATTCCAATTCAAGACCTTCAAAAAACGGCAACAATCTGGATGAATCAGGTTGTTTTAACGCAAGTTGATTCCAATTGAACGGGCACTTTATCTCTTTATCCAACTTAACGATACCGATATTCCGCATCACCAAATCACGACCGGTTTCCAACGATCTTTTGAGCGTTCCCCCCTCC
>JAFGTH010000236.1 GCA_016934225.1 Lentisphaerota bacterium
CAACGCAGTCGTGTTTGGCGCGGCCCCGGAACCCCCTTATTTCCGCCGCGAACAAAAGAAAATTCGTGACGGTCATTGATTCGTAGGCCGGCGCGTTTTCAGGAAGATAGCCAATTTGCTTTTTGGCCTCAACCGGGTTATCGGTTATGTCATATCCGCATATCGTTGCCGAACCGCCATTGGGCGGTAGATACCCTGTGATCATTCTCATAGTGCTGGTTTTGCCGGCGCCATTTGGACCAAGAAAACCCAATACTTCTCCCTTTTCCACCTTGAAAGAGACACCGCGAACCGCATCTATTGTTCCAAATCTCTTACGAAGATCTTTTGCTTCAATCATTCCGCCAACCTCCGCTTCTGAATTATTTTCAATATCCGATACCCATCCGATTTTACCGTGTCCGATTAGTTAGACTTAACCATTCTTTTCCATTGACCGGAAAAGTGAATTCTCCACATGAACGGATTGCTTTCAAGGTTTTTCGACACAATCATTTGTTTAACACAACCAGCCACGAATAATTTCTGTTACGTACCACCAGTAACAGGCGCTTGGATTTCTCGAATGCGCTTAAAGTATCGGCAAATTCATTGATATTCTTAATTTTTTTGTCGTTTACGCCGGAAATTACCATTCCGGCCCTGATTCGCGCCCTGTCAGCCGGGCCGCCCGGAGTTACCTCGGTTACAAGTACGCCTGATTCGACTTCATAGCCAAGTTTTTCCGAAAGTTCAGGAGTAATATCCTGTAACTTCATGCCCAGCGATTCCTCGGTGCCGGACACAGTTGAGGATGACGATGTCGTTTCGTCGGGCAATGTTCCGGTCTTGACTGTCAGCGCTGTTTTTTTACCGTCGCGCAATATTTGAAGTTTCAAATTTGTTCCCGGCGGATTAGAGGACACCATGTTTCTGAAGGAAGAGGGGTCGGTTACTTTCTTGCCGTTTAATTCAAGGACTATGTCCCGAGCCTTCAGGCCGGCCGTGTCAGCAGGCGAATCCTTCACGACCTCTGCTATTACTATTCCTGCAGGTTGATTCATTCCGAAATATTCAGCCAGATCTTTTGTAACCTCCTGCGGATACACACCCAGATATCCTCGAACAACTTTTCCTGTTTTGATGAGCTGATCTTTAATGTCTTTGGCCATATTTATTGGGATCGCAAAACCAATACCCATGTAGCCTCCGCTTTGACTGTATATGGCCGTATTGATGCCAATGGCCTTGCCTTCGATATTAAGAAGAGGTCCTCCTGAATTGCCTGGATTGATTGCCGCATCGGTTTGTATAAAATCCTCGTAGTCAGCGATTCTGTTTTCAAGACTGCGGCCTTTTGCGCTTATCACGCCGACGGTGACGGTTTCCGTCAGTCCGAACGGATTCCCAATAGCAATAACCCATTCTCCGATGTTAATTTCTGACGAATCGCCCAGTTCGAGAAAAGGCAGATCATCGGCATCTATTTTGATTACCGCGACTTCGGATTTCGGATCGGAGCCAATCCGTCTGGCGTCGAATTCGCGTCCGTCGCTCAAAGTGACTTTAATACTGTCGGCATCGCCTACAACGTGATTATTCGTAAGAATGTATCCGTCTTTTGAGATCAGGAAACCGGATCCTGCGCCTTTTTGAATGAATTGCCGCGGTTGTTGCTGGAACCTTGGGCTTTGCCTGAAGAAGCGATGGATGAAATCATCACCGAAGAATTCGAATGGATCGTTATAAGCATATGGCTGTATTCCGGCGACGATGGATTTCTCGACAGTCACAAAAACCACTGCCGGTGTTGCGTGTTTGGCGACCGACGCAAAAGCTTTGCTCGTTTGCTTAAGAACCGATATGTCCGGTGTCGTTTCACCTGTTCCTGGAGTTGCCAGAAGAGTTACGATTATGAGCGTGGTCATCATTCTTATACAGGTTCTTTTCATAATCTTTCTCCGGTTTGCGTATATATTATGTTCGTGTGTTACAGAATATCCAACGTTTGCTGCCGCTGCTGAGAATCCTGGTCTTTCGCTTTTGGCAGAACAACTTTTAGAACGCCGTTGGTCATGACGGCCTGTGGCTTCTCATGATTGCCGACCGGCCCCGGCAACCATATTCTTCTTTCGTAAATGTGTGACCCGGTATTTAGCAATGAATCATGACTGGATACCGTCAGAAGTCGTCCGTGAAGCTTTACCTGGAAATCCGACAGCGTTGCCCCGGGCATGCTGAAAATTACGACGTAATTATGTTCTCCTTCGCGCATATCCATCGTCGGAGACGGCAGCAAAGAATTCCATCCTTCATCAAAAGCCATCCAGCTATCCAACACTTCAAATTCACTCAACGCATGCTGCATCATATGATTCATCCTTTTGCGCATATCGTTTGCCGACTTTGGCATCCATGGATCATCATGGAAAGCCGACGCTTGTTGTCTTTCAACAATGAGTTGTGTGCCGGGATGTACCTTGTCCGGATTTGTTTTTCCGGCATGCCAAATCATGGCAACAATCGTCAGTTGCAATACAAGAATCAGAGCCGTCATGATTCTGTCGAAAGTAATAAATTGTGAGTTTTTCATAACGCTTGATGATAACGCAAATACTGTGCCAACCGAAAAACATCTGTTTTTCTCAAATAATTTTGTTTTCAGACAACTTTTGCCATGACATTCAGTCACAATAGCGTGACAATTTGTCCGACTTTTACTCTGTTATTAATGGCGCTATATTCAAATTAAAATGGAGATGTTTTTATGTCTCTTGGCAAAACTGTTTTAGAATTGAAACCGTCCCAAAAAAATCCGCGCAATTCAGAGGGCGCTTTTGCAGTCTTGTCAGATGGCCGCCTGATGTTTTTGTACACGCATTTCACAGGTGGCAGAGGGGATCATGACCCAGCTCTTCTTGCCGCACGGTATTCGAGCGATGGCGGATGTACCTGGACAAAAAAAGATCGGGTTGTGCTTAAAAACGAAGCGAGGAGCAACATTATGTCCGTTTCACTGCTTCGCCTGCAATGCGGGGAATTGGCCATGTTTTATCTTAGAAAAAACAGTATTTGCGACTGTCGCCCGCATGTTCGCTTTTCCCGTGACGATGGAGAAACCTGGAGCGCCGCGCGGCCGGTAGTTCGAGCGCCTGGTTATTTCATTCTTAACAACGATCGCGTAATTCAACTGCGGAACGGTCGTCTGATAGCGCCGACAGCTTATCACCGGAACATACCCGCCCATAGCGGCAAAGGATTTGAAATAGATGCACGCGCCATTGCCTTATGGAATCTGTCCGATGACGACGGGAAAACATGGCGTGAATCCGAAGTCTGGCGTGCGTTGCCGGCTGACAGTAGGTCGGGTTTGCAGGAGCCAGGAGTCGTGGAGCTCGCCGACGGACGTATCTTTTCCTGGGCTCGGACAACGACAGGCTGTCAGTGGGGCATGTATTCTTATGATAACGGTGTTACATGGACAGAACCTGCGCCGACGGAATTTCGTTCACCATGCTCGCCAATGTCTGTCAAATCCATTCCGGGAACGGAGCATTTACTGGCGGTCTGGAATGATCATTCTGGCCGATTTCCGATTGTTGGAGAAAAACCAATCTTTGGACCGAGACGGCCTTTAGCCTTAGCGATCAGCCGCGACAACGGCATGACATGGATGAACCATCTCGTTGTTGAAAATGATCCGACACGTTGTTATTGTTACACTGCCATTTGTTTTCCAGACGATAAATACGCGCTTCTGGCGTACGGCGCCGGAAAGAACGGGCATTGTCTTGGTCATTTGCGCATTAAACGTATTCCCATTGCCGCTTTTTATCGTTAGGTTGGATTGTAGAAACAATGAACGCCAGAAAAATTATAGAACTCAATCTTGAATGGTTTAAACAGTCCGGTGTTATGCGTCCTGCCGACGGTTTCTGGGGGGTAGCCGAGCGCGTTGCACTACTTGGCGGCAACGAAGCGGCGGCGAAAATCAAGGAGCGTTTTCCTGTTTTTACCATGGTTCGGCCGAATGTAGCTGTTATCGAGCATCGCCGTGCCGATTGTACAATGCAGACAGCATATTTATTTGATCTCGCCGCTGATTGGTTTGTTTCGTCGTCATTTCGCGAGACGGCCGAAAATCTGATCGGTTATCTTGTGAACAGAAGCGGATTGCGTAACTGCAGCAAATCGGACGAACGTTGCGGGCTTTGGGGATGGGCCGCGCCCATACGAATGGACGCATACTGGACTGACGACAACTCATGGGTGGCGACAATTTTGATGTTGCTCGCGAATCGGAAAAGACCGGAGTTGCGCGATTTGGGTTTGCAAACAGCGAAAGGTCTGTACTGTTATGTCAAACCATATCTCGATAACTTGTCGGAAAAGGGTTTGGACACGGAAATTGAAGAGGAAGAACCGCGTGTTGCCGGAATCAAACTGAATCCGCATTGGATAGGTCTTGTTACAATGGCGTTGGCGCATGCCTCAAAAACAGACGATACATTGCCTTATGCGCAACTGGCGGAACAATATTATGCGCTTGTTCTTGGCGGGCCCCCTGCAGTTGACAAGATGTACAGAGATGTCGCTCAAAACGGTTTGAAATGGTCGTTGTCCGAATACGCGTATCTTGCTTTGACGGCATCAATTTGCGCGCGTCAATTCAAATCCGAATTGATTCGAAATGTTGCGCGCACAGCGGCCAATGCGCTGGTCAACAATCAGCAATCCGACGGTCATTGGGCGGCTCAGCATATAGAATCGCCTGCCGCCGCCAATTTGTCCGATTTGATTTATACCGACAATTGGGCCGCTCTCGGCTTGTATCACGCCTGGCTGTTGTTTGATCACGATTCCAAATATAGACAATCGTTGGATCGGCTTTTCGGTTTCCTTGCCGATATTCAGGATCGTGATCCTGATCCGGTTTTTCGCGGATGTTGGCGCGGAATGTACGATACCAATATCGGCACATGGGGCGGCGGGGACCGATACGAAGGCGGAGCCAATAGTATATATACAGGCTGGACCAATGCGCCTGTAGCGTTGTCTTTTCTGCTTGATGCCAGCGGCGAAACGCTGTTCGCATAAATATGCGACGCGATATTACCACGATCTTTGAGACAGACCTCAGGTTGATTTCATAAAGACATTATTGTGTCCTTTGCTTGCCCGTTAAGAGAACAAAGCATATTATCATAATACTTTGCATATCGGCTCTTATCGGATTTAATAAGATATTATGGGCGGTAAACATTCTATTTTGTCGCTGAAAATTATTGCCGTTTTGCTTGTGCTGGCCACTGCGGCGCTTGCAGGCGTGAGTTTATGGCTGTTGCGCCGGATACAGAAACAGTCTGCGCATATTGAAGCGGCCGAATCTGTGATTGAGCGCGGGAAAAATATGATCTCGATCCTCGCGTCCGACCCGATGGTTCATTCTGCCATGGAGCAGGATCATGATTGGACGCGGTTCTCGCGGCAGGTAAATGCGATACACGCAGTCGAGAATGGATTGCAGTACGTTTCAATCGTAAAAAACGATGTTACGGTATTTCACGAACAAACCGGCGCGGCGGATTCATCTGCCGGCGTAGACGCGCAGACGGCGCTCGGTCTTGACAGCGAAATACAGATATCAAGGAAGATTCTGGGGATTGGAACCAATCGTGTTCCCGTGGTTGTGTTTGTGACGCAATGGTACGGCGATACAGGAACAACTAATCGTATCGAGCTTGCTTTGAAACGGGAAACTCTTGAGCGTGAAGAAGCCGGCATGGTCGGAGCAATCGGGTCAATGTTTAAAATATCACTGGTCACTGTGATTGTGTCGTTTGTTCTGTGCGCTTTATTGGTCTTCCTGATTATGCTAAGAGAAACGACTCGGGAGGAGCAACGGAGAAAACAGGAACATCTTGCATTTGCCGGCGTGCTTGCAAACGGCATAGTCCATGATTTCCGCAATCCGATGTCGGCGTTGCGTCTGGATGTTCAGATGTTGCGAAAAGAGATTGAAAAAGAAGGAACTGCGGACCTTGCCCGCATGAGGAATTTAGCCGACCGATCGCGCGAAACGATAGATCGAATGGATCGCGTTTTCAATGAATTTCTGTTCATGTCGAAACCTGCGTCGGATGAGATGAGCAACCTGGATATATGCAATAGCATTAGTGGTTGTCTGGCGGCATTGGCGCCGCGGCTGGAACAGTCGCATGTTACCGTTAATCTACAAATGCCTGAGACCCCATTAATTGTGTGTGCCGATGAAGCGGCAATTCGCAGAGCGTTTATGAATGTGCTTACAAATGCAGTGCAATTTTCTCCGCCGGGCCAGCAGATATCAATTCATGCGAGTGTCGAACACGGGAAAGCTTGCGTTGCTGTTGCAGACATGGGCCCGGGTGTGCCGGAAAGTCAAATGGATCGTATATTCGAAATGTTTGTGTCCATGCGCAAGGGTGGAACAGGACTAGGCTTGTTTTTTGCCAAGGCATCTATAGAAAGATGCGGAGGCGCCATAGATGTAGCGAATGTGCCTGGCGCCGGAGCGCGTTTCACAATACGTTTGCCGATCGTAGAACAAGATGAGAAAGCCTAAAATACTTTTGGTGGAAGACGATACAAGTGGGCGCAGATCCGTTTCAGAAGCGCTGGAGGACGCCGGTTGCGAAGTTGTCGGCGTGGAGTCGGGCGAACAGGGAATAGACTGTTTCAGTAATGAAAGTTTTGATGTCGTTCTCACGGATTTGGTCTTGCCCGGTCTTGATGGTGTTGATTTGTTGGGCAGGATCAGGGAATTGAATGACGGAGCGCCGGTGCTGATCATGACGGCGTATGGAACTGTCCCAACTGCAGTTGCAGCCATGAAGGCTGGCGCCTATGATTACATCACAAAGCCTCTTGATCTCGACGATCTTCAGACGAAAATTAAAAGAGCCGTTGAAGTAAGTCGTTTGAGAACCGAAGTGTCTCGACTGAGGGACTCGGTAGCCGACCGATTCGGGTCTTCCAACATGATAGCCGAATCCGCAGCTATGCAGGCTGTCGTGAGGCAGGTGCGCGCTATTGCGGATACCGCGGCAACGGTTTTATTGCAGGGCGAAAGCGGCACTGGAAAGGAAGTGGTGGCGCGAGCGCTCCACGCGGACGGCAGCCGCAACGACGGTCCGTTCATCGCGGTTAATTGCGGCGCTTTCGCTGACACGCTTTTGGAATCGGAACTTTTTGGTCACGAAAAAGGCGCCTTCACCGGAGCGAGAGAATTGCGGCGCGGCGCTTTTGAACGAGCGAACGGCGGAACCATTTTCCTCGATGAAGTCGGAAACGCTCCTGAAAATGTTCAGGTTAAACTGCTGCGTATTCTTGAAGATCGCGAAGTAACCAGAGTGGGTGGCGAGAGGGGCTTTACAATTGATGCGCGTGTCATTTCTGCTTCAAACCGTGATTTGGACGAACTTGTCGCTGAAGGTCGTTTTCGAGAAGATCTTCTGTATAGATTGAGGGTTGTCACAATTGAGTTGCCGCCGCTTCGCGACCGAATCGCCGATATTCGGCCTTTGGCTGACCGTTTTGTGACAATGGCGTGCGAGACGCACGGACGCAGTATAAGCGGTCTGTCGGACGAATGTTATGAGATTTTGGAGCGGCATGATTGGCCGGGCAATGTGCGCGAACTTCGCAACGTCATTGAATCGGCCGTTGTGATGGCTTCCGGAACGGTCTTGCGTCCTGAAGACATGCGTATTCGTACGGTTAATTCTGCCCGCACCGAATTTTTTATTCCTGATGGAATGACGCTGGAGAAAATGGAAAAGACTGCCTTGCTTCAGGTTCTTGGACAACTCAACGGTAACCGTACTCTGGCTGCGGAAAAACTCGGTGTGTCCAGAC
>JAFGTH010000237.1 GCA_016934225.1 Lentisphaerota bacterium
ACCTATCGCAGTCATGAGCATCATTTGAACGTGCTGAATGGCGAAATCGGACAGGAATTTAAGGACGCGCTTCTGAAAGCCAAAAACTTGAAAGTCTTCGCCTTTTTTCCTCGCGGCCCGCGCTATATGACGAGCAATAAGCCGATCAGAAGTGTCGAGGATGTCAAAGGGCTGAAATTGCGTGTTCCGCCAGTCCCGGTCTACATTGAAGCCTGGAAATCCTTAGGGGCGAATGTCACCCCTATCGATTACAGTGAGTTGTACATGGCGTTGAAACAAGGCGTTGTGGAAGGACAGGAAAATCCGCTGGCGACCATTGATGCTCTGAAACTCTCAAGTGTGCAAAAATATTTGATCGAAACAAAGCATCATCTGCTGGCATTCACCATGAGTATGGATAATGACCGTTTCCAGAAACTCACTCCGACGCAGCAAAAGGCGATTGAGGAAGCTGCCAATGAGGCGGCCGATCTAGAATATCAACTCATGCTGGAGAATGAAGATGCCTTAAAAGCAAAACTCCAGGAAGAAGGCATGGAGTTGATTCAGATCGCCGATATCGCTGCCTTTAGAGATCCGGTTGTTAAAAGATTACCTGAGGTCTTTAAGGATAAATGGGCGCCCAATTTGTGGGATCGTATCCAGGCTGTGGAATAGAAAACATTCTTGAAAATCCTTACAGGATCGGAGGATCGGAGTGATGGAACCATTGTGTGTTTGTCGTTCCTCCGATCCTCCACTTCAGAATTATGGAACAGACGCAGAAAAAACTGACTGTCCCGGAGATTATTCTGGCAATTTTATTTGGGGCGATGATTACGATTGCAGGCTTAGGGGTGTTTTTTCGATATATTCTTAATAGTTCATTGACCTGGAGTATAGAGCTTTTACGGGTATTGTTTACATGGGCGACGTTTGTCGGAGCCGTTGTCGCTCTCAAAGATAACGCGCACATCCGGATTGATCTGTTGATCGATAAAGCCCCTCCCACCATTCGGCATATCCTGGAAATCATAAATCATCTCTTAGTCCTGGCCTTTTCAATCACTATCGTTGTCCTGGGGTTCCAACTCGTCCGACGCACAGGGAATATGGTGATTCCGGCTTTGTGGTCGTTACCAATCAATTATCTCTATTATAGCGCTCTTCCGGTCACGTTTATTCTGGGAGTATATTACGCCGCCCAGAAACTTCGAGAGGGTATCAAAAGACAGGCCAACCTGAAAGGAGACAAAGTATGATCTTTGTTGCCATCAGCATGATCGTATTACTCTTAATCGGCGTTGATGTCGCCTTTGCCATGGCCATTACGACCACAGTCTTTATTTTCATGTTAGGCGGAGGACTGAACCCAGTTGTCATTGCCCAGCGTATTGTCAGCGGATCAAACACCTTTATATTATTAGCCGTGCCCTTTTTTATTCTTGCCGGAGAGTTGATGAATACCGGGGGAGTCACAAAGCGACTGGTCAAATTTGCTGAAGCCATTGTAGGCAGTGTCGTAGGGGGATTGTCGTATGTCGTCGTTATCGTGAATATGATTATGGCCGGTGTATCCGGAGCCGCGATTGCCGATGCCGCGGCGGTTGGGTCGGTGATGATTCCCAGTATGACCCAAAAAGGGTATTCAAAAGGATTTGCTGCTGCCTTAAATGCTGCTGCCGCAACGATCGGTCCCGTAATTCCGCCAAGTGTGGGATTTTTGATCTATGCGTCGCTGGCAGACACAAATGTTGGCGAGATGTTCCTGGCAGGGGCAGTTCCAGGCTTCGTTATGGGAGTGTACATGCTGGCTGTCTGTTTTTTGGTGTCAAAAAGCAGACATTTACCACGAGGCGAGAAGACCTCCCCGATAAAAATCGTAACAGCGGTGAAAGATTCCGTTTGGGCGCTCTTGATGCCAATTATCATTGTCGGCGGAATTGTTGGCGGGATTGTCACGCCGACAGAAGCCGGTGTTATTGCCGTCATCTACGGATTTTTTATTACGTTGGTGGTGTATCGTGAACTCAAACTGCGCGATATTCCCCGTGTGTTAGTGAAAGCCGGCAGACACTCAGCTGTGATCATTTTTGTCATGGCGTGCGCCCAAACCTTTGGCTGGATTCTCACCAGAGAAGGGGTAACAGATGTGCTGATCTCGACATTCAGGACGATTGCCAGTACGCCGTGGCAATTTTTATTATTGTTTAATGCGCTGATCCTTCTTCTGGGCTGTGTTATGGAAGGCGGAACGATCATGATTATTCTTACGCCGCTCATGATGCCGATTCTTCGGATATATGGAATTAATATTGTCCAGTTTGGCGTCATCTTCCAACTGAATATTATGATCGGATTGTTGACTCCTCCGATTGGCATGCTCTTGTTTGTCATTACGGGCATTTCTGGGGTCAAAATGGCTGAAATGTTAAAAGAATTAATCCCATTCTATGTGGTTTTGGTGATCATCTTACTGATGATTACGTTTATTCCGCAAATTTCGCTTTGGTTACCCGGGCTCCTTTTGTAACCTCTCTAAACAAGGTTAACATTTCTATGAAACATGATGTTCTGGCCTGGGCCGAAGGTCATCCGACGAAAAAGTTAATCTCAAAAGAAACCCTTAATCATCGCGGGTTGATTGAGATGGTGAGCGGTCTGGATGTCTATCAACATACTGCTGAGGCATATCGACGAGCATATTTTGCCCTGGGCATCGATATCATCAACCGGGTTCCACTGGAGAATGCTCCTGTACCGACCCCGGCCGGTACGACCCGGCCGCATCCGACTCGACCATATCATCTGGCCCCACTGGGAATCTACGATACGGTGAGTCGCCATACATATCTGTGTCAAACCCCGCAAGAGGTGTGGACCCTGGATATGAACACGGCGAATTATCAAGATCTGCTTGTTCCGGTCCCGCATCCTTGCACAACAGGGGATATTCAGGCCCGCGAAGCAGCGATTGACGATGTGGGGCTGTATTATCCCATGCTCTACACCACGCTGTTCATGTGGCCTGTCGAACTATTAGGTTGGGAAGTGTTTATGCTTGCCGCAATCTCGGAAAAAGATCGATTTCATGAACATGTTCTGCTCCCCTGTGCGCAAAAATCAAAGGATATTGTGGCTGAAATGGCGCGGGCATCCACCAATCCGTTCTTGTACGTGCATGATGATCTTGCCTTGGCTACCGGTCCGTTTTTTCGTCCGGCTTGGTACGATGCCTACATCTTTCCGCACTATCCCGACATCTGGCAGGCGGCCAAAGCGGGGGGCAAGAAGATCATTTTTGTGGCCGATGGCAACATGACGAAATTTTTACCCAGGCTTCTTGAGGCCGGGGTTGATGGGATCATGTTTGAAAATCCGGCCACTCCGCTGGAAGCCGTGATTGAGCATTTCGGACAGCCCGGCCAATTTCTGATCGGAGGAATTGAAACCGTGACATTAACTTCCGGCACGCCGGAAGATGTGCGCCGCATGGTGTTTGAACTGTACGATCAAGTTCAGCATCTTTCCGGCTTTGCCCTTGCGTCTTGCGGGGGACTGCATGGCAATATTCCTCTAGAGAATCTGGAGGCGTATTTTGACGCTCGCGTTGCAATTGGGGCAACTCCGAAAGATTGGCGGGGACGGGGTCGAGGTACTGTTACATGATTGGATCGATAACGCTCAATACTCGTGTTTCAGACACACATTTTTTAGGAATACGCTGTACCCCGGACGTCCTTGTCCGGCCTGTGGACAGGGATGTGCGGGGTACGAGGATGTGTATCTCAGAGTACCAGCAGAGCGTTTGGGAGCATTTACACCTGTTTTCCATTCGGAACAGCCGTAAATGCATGTCGTAGAGAGGGCGTATATGATAACTTTTCACTTACAAGGAGGAAGATCATGGCTAAACACATTGATCGT
This sequence comes from Lentisphaerota bacterium, assembly GCA_016934225.1. GTDB lineage: Bacteria > Verrucomicrobiota > Kiritimatiellia > UBA8416 > JAFGTH01 > JAFGTH01. Next base: position 3,907 of record JAFGTH010000237.1, read on the forward strand.
CGCGATTTTCTAAAAATAGGGGTCGCTACCGCAGGGACTCTTGCTTTGAGCGGAGGCTGGAAATTAGCTGAAGCCAGGGGACAAAAATTGACCTTTTGGCAGCCGGTTGACAATCATTACGATGCGTTCGAATATTTTGGCAGTAAAGTCGCTGAATTCAACCAGAAGTATCCTGATATTGAGGTTGATCTGGTGCAATACCCTTTTGTCGGATTCGAGGCCAAATTTCTGTCGGCCTTTGCCGGACGCAAGAACGCTCCTGACATCTTCGTCGGGTTGGTGGCCCCGTGGGCCGGTTGTGTTGGAGTTGCCGATCCCATGCCGGATGATCTGGTGCAACTCTGTGAACGGGAGATTGTCGGCGCATTTCACAATGTCATGAAATACAAAGGCGTGTGGTATGGCTACCCGGATGGCCCAACCAATGGACTGGGAAGCATGCTGTTCTACAACACCGATCATTTCAAAGAAGCCGGGCTGCCCGGTCCGCCCAAAACGATGGATGAATTATACGAATATGCTAAAGTCCTTGCCAAACAGGACAGTGCCGGCAATGTGACCCGTTCCGGATTTGCGCATCGCTATGATGACGCCCGCGGCGCCGGAACCGGCAGTAAGATTATCCCCTTCCTGCATGCCTTTGGCGCCAGAATTTACAACCTTGACGCCAATCAAGCCGAAGGGGTCGCAAACTCTGAAGAAGCAATTGCAGCATTGACGTTCGCGCAGAAGCTGGTGCAGGAAAATCTTTCCAGCATCACGCTCGGAAAACCGGAACAGCAATTTGCCGCCGGCCAGGCGTCGATGTTCTTCCGCGAGTCCTTTATGGTCGGCTGGCTGGCCGATAATGCCCCGAAGATTAACTATGGTGTCTCGTACATTCCGCCCCAGGTTGATGAAGCGATGGGGGCGACCGGCGTGGTGGATTGGGCCATGATGGTCAATACCTTCAGTCCGATCAAAGAGGCGGCCTGGGATTTCATCCGCATGGCTGTGGCCACCAAAGAAGCCGACCTGGAAGCGTCGAAATTGAACGGGTCGCCCGTGGCCTGGAAGTCGAATTGGGATTCCGATCACATGAAGAGCCGCGGAGATTACGAGGCTCTGAAGTATGCTGCCGGGCATTACGTCGAAGCCCTCTATACGCATGCCCGTCATCAGGAACTGGGAGACCGGCACGCTCAGGCAATTCAAGAGATCCTGCTGCTCAAGAAAGCGCCCAAAGAAGCACTTGATGAGGCCGCCAAACAAATGCAGGCGATTATGGATAAGGGCCCCTGTGGCTGAGCATCATATTTTTACGCAGCTCCTCAGCCTGGACCTCTCCCAACGGGCGAGAGCCAGGCTGACGGGCTTTAATACACCTGACAGGTTGTAGAAACCCGTCAGGTGTTAACAATTCGATTCAAGCATGAAAAACATCTTCACAAACATGGCAAATGTGATCACTGGCAAAACCGTTGCCGACCGCCAGGCCCGTACGGGGTATTTGTTTGTGTTACCAACATGCCTGTATGTAGTGGTGATCTTTTTTATTCCGGCCGGGTACACCATTGTCCTGAGTGTCTTTAGCTGGACTATTCGCGGATTTGGGAGGTTTGTCGGTCTGGAAAGCTATCTCGAGCTTCTCAACGATCCGCTTTTTCTGAAAAGTGTCGGCAACTCGCTGCTGTTCGCGTTGATGAGCGTTCCGGCAACACTCCTCTTTGGAATGCTGGCCGCCTTAGCATTCCAGTCGCGTGTCGCTCTGCCATTGCGTAATATCTTTAAACCGACCTATTTTATGCCGATCGTCATTTCATTGGTGGCGGTGGCGTTTGTCTGGAAATGGATGTTTAATCCATCCATTGGCTTGCTCAATACGATCTTACGAACGCTGGGGCTTCGGGAGCAGGGCTGGTTGAACGATACGGCGCAGGTGCTGCCCTCGTTGTCGATTATGTATGTTTGGGCGCG